>JBGSUY010000199.1:0-6026 GCA_041753195.1 Chromatiaceae bacterium | reverse complement strand
GCCCCCCTCGGCTGCTGCGATTTGGCCCCGGGGGATTGCTGTCACTAGACCGATCACCGCGAAGGACGCGCCACGGCTGGCGAGCGGCCGCAGGTGGCTACCCCGGGGCCGCTCGCTCCAGTTGGGCTCTCGAACACGATGAGTCCGCCGCGACCCACCTCGACAAAACGGGGGCCGTGCGCCAGCACCCACGCAAGCTCGTCCCAGTGCTCGTCGAACAGAGTGAGTAAGGCGGTGTTCGACAGGTTGCCCAGGGTCACTCGGACCAGGGGGGAAGGGGTCCAGCAAGTAGGTGGCTGTTGCGGAAGTCGCTGTCCTTGGGAGATGCTGATTAAATGCCATCCTGGCATTTAATCGGCTCGTCCTCCAAGAGGCTCGACTCTTGGATGGCTTCATTTTCAGGCACTTAGGGTGCCTGAAAATGCCGGGCCATCCCTGGCCCGGACGGGAAACGCAATAAATCAGCGTTTCCCTTGGTGATCAGGACCATCCCTTTGCGTCCGCAAAGGCCGCCACGGCCGCATCTTTAGGCCTCCGACCCGTCGCGGATGCGGTTCACATGGGTGGCATCCACGCCGCGGGGGTTGGCTTAATCTCCCCAGCTTGGTATACCCCCACGGCCGTGTTACCGGGGCACAAGCCTCGTTCCAAGGTCATCACCGGAGTCCCTCGACGCCGCCCATGAGTTCAGACCTGCTGATTGTCCTCCTGTTGCTCGGCGCCGCCATCCTGATGTTCGCGCTGAACCGACCGCGGGTGGATGCGGTGGCGCTGATCATGATGGTGCTGCTGCCCTTCACGGGGGTCATCAGCGTGCAGGAGTCCATCGCGGGCTTCGCCAACCCCAATGTGGTGCTGATCGGGGCCATGTTCGTGGTGGGTGAGGCCCTGGCCCGCACCGGGGTCGCCCGGACCATCGGGGACTGGCTGGTGACCCGCGGCGGCGATAGTGCCTGGCGCCTCCTGGTGCTCCTGATGCTGGCCGTGGGCTTCCTGGGCTCGGTGATGAGCTCCACGGGTGTGGTGGCCATCTTCATCCCGGTGGTGCTGCGGATCGCCAGCCGATCCGGCATCGCCCCCAGCCAGCTCATGATGCCCATGGCCTACGCGGCGCTGATCAGCGGCATGATGACCCTGGTGGCCACCTCGCCCAACCTGGTGATCAACTACGAGGTGATGCGCTCGGGGGCGGATGGGTTCAATTTCTTCGACTTTACCCCCTTTGGTGTACCCATACTCCTCATCGGCACCCTCTATATGCTGTTCGCCCGGCGCTGGTTGCCCGCTCAGGCGGCCCAGGGACGGGGGCGGACCGGCCGGCCCAAACTCAGGCATCTGGTGGAGCGCTACCAGCTCGCGGAGCGGGAGTATCGGGTACGGGTGCGGTCCGACTCGCCGCTCTTGGGGCGTCCACTTGGGGGGATGGATCTGCCTTACAAGATCGGCGTCAAGGTGTTGTTGATCGAGCGGGGCAGGGGGCGTGCCCGGCGTTTGCTTCCGCGTACCCCCGAGACGGTGCTCCAGCCGGGGGACATCCTGCTGATCGACATGGACAGACCGGACGCGGACGTGGAGTCCCTGGCGCGGGAGTACCGGGTGGATCTCCTGCCTCGCACGGGGACCTATTTCGCCGACCTGTCCCAGCAGATGGGCCTGGTGGAGGTGATGCTGCCCTACGAGTCTGAGCTCGTGGGCAAGACCGTGGCGGAGGCGGAGCGGCTCGCCCAGTCCGACCTTTCGGTGGTGGGGCTGCGCCGGGGGCGAGAGGCCCAGGAGCCCCGGCATCTGCGCGAGCAGGTCCTGAAGGCGGGGGACACACTGCTACTCGCCGGGCGCTGGAAGACGATCCGGGCCCTGCAGAGCCTCTCCCGGGACCTGGTGGTGCTCAACCTTCCCCGGGAGTACGACGAGGTTCTGCCCGCGGCGCGCAAGGCCCCCTATGCGGTCTTCACCCTGGGGGTAGTGGTCACACTCATGGCCACGGGGTGGGTCCCCAACGTCCAGGCGGCCCTGATCGGTTGTCTGCTGATGGGGCTCTTCCGCTGCATCAATCTGGATCAGGCCTACAGGTCCATCCAGTGGAAGGGGCTCATCATGATCGTCGGCATGCTGCCCTTCGCCCTGGCCCTGGACCGCACCGGAGGGGTGGACCTGGCGGCCAACGCGGTGGTGGCCCTGGTGGGGGGAGCGGGACCCTACGCCACCCTGGCCCTGCTGTACCTGGTGACGGTGGTGCTGGGTCTCTTCATCGTCAACACGGCCAACGCGGTGCTCCTGATCCCCATCGCGCTGGCGGTGGCCGAGGAGCTCCAGGCCTCCCCCTATCCCTTCGCCATGATCATTGCGCTGGGGGCCTCCAGCGCCTTCATGACTCCCATTTCACCGATCAACACCCTGGTCACCACCGCCGGCAACTATGGCTTCGCCGACTTCATCCGGGTCGGGCTGCCACTGACCCTGATCGTCATGGTGGTGAGCGTCCTGCTGGTGCCCTGGCTGCTGCCCCTTTACTAAGGAGCGGTTCACAAACAATTGGCTCATGTAGGCTGGGGTGAGCTTGCGAAGTCCAGCGTGGTCCGCCTCAGGAATGTTAGGGTTCGCGAGCGCAACCCAGCTTACGTGGGTAGTCAGCCTGTTCAACTTGTTATTGCACCGTTCCTAACCGGGTACTGACCGGCTGGTGTCCGCATAAAAGGGAGGAGTTGGAGGTTGAGGCGCAGGGCGCAGCCAAGCCCAAGCTAAGGTTCAAGGAGTGCGCGGAGGAGCTGCGGACTCTCCAGGAGGAGCTGGTTGCGCTGCAGGAGTGGTTGAAGAAGACAGGTGAGCGCGTCATCGTGGTCTTCGAGGGGCGCGGTGCAGCGGGGAAGGGCGGCGTGATCGAGAACGGCATCACCCTACTGATCCGGGTGCTCCCCGCGCTCGGGTTGCGGCGCTCCATCCTGGCTTGAGGCTATGGACCCCGGGCCATGTGGCGGTTGCCAGGGAGTGCGCTGTGCGTTACCGCGTTGGGGGCGGCAGCCCTTGCCGCCGGTCCGCGCCCTGGTCTCTCGCCTAGGGTCAGGCGGATGATGCGCTTGAGCTCAGCGACCGACTGGGGGTGGGCGAAGCCCCCGTGTCCGGTGGGCACCACCAGCTCGGATTCGGCACTCGGGATGTGTGAGCTGGTGTAGGGCACCACCCCGTCCGAGCTGGCCACCCCGTTGCCGCGCCCGCGGTCGCCGACGATCGAGTGGGTCGGCACCTTGGGTCTGGTCCGATCGAGGACGCGCAGGAACTGTGATTCCGGCGAGAGTCCTTGGATGCTGGTGGGCAGCCGCAAGCGGCCAGTACCGGGGAGCTGATCCGCCGCAGCGGCGAGCTCGCCCAGAAGGGTGTCGGGCAGTCGGATCAGACGGATGCCCCAGGCGCCCAATCCGCTGGAGGCCAGGCGGCTGCCCCGGTGGGGGGTGAAGAGGAAGACCACACGTGAGACATCCGTGCGCGGCTCGAAGACCAGGGCGCGCCGCGCCAGGCTCGATTCGGGTAGGGCGCTCACCCCAGGGAGCAGGGTCTCGGCCTCCGCCAGGGTGAGCCGGGACACCTGGGCACGGGAGAGGATGCCGCCCATGCTGTGCCCAAGCAGGATCATGGGCTGGTTGACTCCATGGGCCTTCACCGCGTCGTCCAGGGCCTCCCGCAACTGCAACGCCGAGAGGGGGACCGGTTGCCCGGTCGGATAGTAAAAGAACCAGAACTGACAGCGGGCACGGATCTCCGGATCGGTGAGTAGGTCCTTGACCAGGGGCTCCCACATGCGCGGGGTCGACATCAGGCCATGGACCAGGACCACGGGTATCTTGTCCGGGTCGAAGGGCTGGAGAAAGACGATGCGGGGGCGTCCGGTGAAGCGCCCCGGGCGTAGCAGGTTGGCAAGCCCCGAGCCGAGACGCGGACCGGTCGCGCTGGTGGCGGCCAGGGGCGTCTCCAGGTCCATGGCCAGCTGCAGGTCGCCGTGGACCGTGCGCACGCTCTGAACCCGATTAGGATTTGCGAGTGCCGCCTCGCAGCAGGTGTTCGGCGGCTTCATCGGAAGGGCCACCAGGGTCAGGGGGACGCGATAGCCCGCGCTGGGGGCATTGGCGTCTCCCGGGACGATACGCCCCATGAGCGGCAGCCCGAGGCCCGAGCGATGGAGCTCGGGGCGGGTCAGGCGGGGGCGCGTCACCGGCTCGATGTCGGCGAAGCCGTCGGGCGACTGGATCCCCACCACCCCGGCATCGACCGGGACCAGTGGCCTTTGCGTCGCGTCAGCCAACAGCGCCGGGAGGTTCTCCGCCGCGAGGCGGCGATACTCCGCCGCCGCCCGGACCCGAGTCCGCTCGCCGCTCTGGGGCGAGGCGAGGGCCTGGATGGATTCGTCCAAACGCAGGCCCAGGGGTCGATCCGGCGGTGCCTGGATGGATTGGCACCCGGCCAGCGCAAGGGCGAGGAGGGGAGTGGCGAGGTTGATGACCCTGGCGGATCGGTAGGGCCGACGGAGGGTATGGAATCCGAACAAGCTCTAGCTCCTCGCGTCATTCAAGCGCGGTCGAGGTGCCTGGGGATGAGGCGGGATTGTTGGGGACGAGGTGGGATTGGTGGCCCAATTGAGCTACGATCGCGGAGGGAATTCAACCGCCTGGGGACTGTCCTTGAATCGCACAGGCGTGTCGTCGGAACTCAGCGGGCCAAGGTCAGGCGCCCGTCACCCAGGTTCCCCAACCAGACTCCTACACGCCAGCCGCCACACAATACCAACCGCCGAATGCGGCCGAGGTGCTCATGTTGAACGATATCGTCGATAGTCTGCATGGCTCGAAGATCGAGGGCCTGGCCAAGACCTTCAGGCGCCTTGGGCGCCTGGGTTTCTGGCTTCAGGTGGTGCTTGGTTCCTTCCCAGTCGTCCTGATGTCCTACATCTTTCTATTCACCGGCAGCGTCAGTGTCTCCGGTACCCGCGCCGGCCTACCCCTGGTGGAGTACGTAACCATCCTGAACCTGCTGGTGCTCCTCTTCACCATCATCTGGTTCTATCGCTATCCCGGTCTTGGCAGGCTACTCCTTGACCCAGAAACACGCCCGACCCTGTCCAAGGTCCACCGCACCGTGTGGATCGGCCTGGTGGCGAGCAGCCTCGGCGCCATTTTTTCCATGATCGTGCTGATCCTCGAGGTGGGGCAGCTCCTCTTCTACTTCCTGTCGGCGCCCCAGGGAGGTATCCCCGCCATCCAGACCACCCCGGGCACCGTCGGCGGGGCGGCGAGCTGGGTATCCACGGTGGACGTGGCGAGCCTCATGGCCCTGTTGTTGACCCTCACCGCTGAGGTGGTCGCCCTGGTCCTTGGCCTTTGGCTCCTGTTCCGCACCTCCCAGACCGCGGACGAGTTCCCGGAGTCGGCTGAGGCATAAGGCATCACTCGGGGGTAAGGCGTCGCGTCCTTTGACCCATGACACCCGGTGCCCTCAACCGGTCCCGGGGGTCCAGCTGGCGGCGGATTGCGGGCATCGCCCTCCTGGTGATGGTCGCGGCGGTCGCCCTCTGGACTTGGTGGGCCGAGGACCACCCCCGGGAGGAGCGACGGCTGCGGGTGCTCGTGCATGATCAGCTCCATGCGTGGTTTCCGGAGCAGATGGCCCCGGATCCCGGCTGGCATGGGCTCCACCCGCGGGCCCAGCCCGAGGCGCCGCGGGGGATCGGCGTGGTTCTGGTCCACGGCCTCGACGAGCCAGGCACCATCTGGGACGACCTGGTCCCCCAGCTGGCGACTGCGGGCTTCGCGACCTGGGAGTTTCGCTACCCCAACGATCAGGGGATCGACCGCAGCGCCGCCTATTTGGCCGGGCTCTGGCCCAACCTCCCCGCCGACGGTCCGATGGTGCTCATCGGACACAGCATGGGCGGGCTGGTGGCCCGGGAATTCATCTCCCGGTGGCGCCATCCCGTCGGGGCGGAGCCGGGGGTGGAGGGCGTCCCGGTCGCCGGGGTGATCCTGGCGGGGACCCCGAAC
>JBGSUY010000198.1:0-6539 GCA_041753195.1 Chromatiaceae bacterium | reverse complement strand
GCCGGGATCGACCCGGCACCATTGGTCGAGCGGGCCCGGGCAGAGCACCATGCCGAGCTCCGGACCGCCGTCGAGGCCGGCATGGGGCCGCTCAAGCCCGGCGAAACGCCACCGGCGGTAGAGATCGTCAAGTCGGACCAGATCGGACCACCTGGGAGCAAGCGGACGGCTCGGGTGGTGATCGAAGACGGAAAGGTCACCAAGATCCTGGTCGACGAGAATGCCTCACCGGCGGCCGTGTACGAGGAAGGCGTGCACGCGGCGCAGGCGACCGATCCGCGGATGCGGAAGCTGTTCGCGCGGCTCGATCCCGGCAAGGCGTGGGCCGACATGACGCCGAGAGAAAAGCTCGCGGCGACCAAGGCCGCGATCCAGATCGAGATCGATGCCAAGCAGCGCATCGCCGACCGGCTCGAGGGCTCGAACGATCCGCTCTCAGGCGACGAGCTGATCCGTGCCCACGAGGACATCAACAATCTCCGCGCCAAGCAGCTGGAACTCGCCCAGATCAAGCCGCGCAAGCTCAGCGAGGCGAGCCTGCCGGACATCATCAGTGAGCCGGCAACCCTTTATGCCAAGAAGACCAAGTCGTCCCTGACCGTCGACAGCGAGTGGAGCGAGGGCACCCTGGGTGATTTCAGGAATAAGTTCGAGGCGGCGAATCCAGACGCTAACATCACGCGGAAGGAGCTCGGCCGGCTCTACAACAAGGCCAAGTCCGAGCTCAACCCGAATCGACTTCCCGCCGAGAAGTTCGATGCGCCGGCAAAACTGGGAAGCACGGAGGAGCTGACGTTCAAGACCTCGGGCAAGCGCACCCAGGACCGACTCCTGCTGACGCCGCGACAGCGCTCATCGATCGAGAGGCTCGTCAAGGCGCGCGACCGTGCCCGGCGCGAGCGCAACACGGCCTTCGATCGCAACGACTTCGAGGCCGCGAATGGGTGGAAGCAAAGGGTCAATGACGCCAGCCAGAAGCTCGGCGAGCATGCCGCTGACGCCTGGTCGAAGCAGCGTGCGTGGGCGGCAGGGGCACGGCCGACCCCGGTCTACGGCGGCGAGGGCTCGCGCTCGGGCGACTTCGACCGCGTCGACAAATGGGTGGATGCCGAGGGCACCGTCCATTACCTGGTCATCGAAGCAAAGGGAGGCGAAAGCCGGCTCGGCGGCAAGTGGTACGAGGGAAGCTACGTACAGCAGGGCAGCAAAAAATACTTTCTTGCGATCCTCGATGACATGAAGAAGAGCTCGTCGGATGCCGCTAGACGAGCGTCGCTGGAGCTGCGGGACGCGCTGAAAGGCAAGGATCCATCCGGCAACAAGGCCGTCGTGCACTACGAGAAGGTGCAGATCCCCATCAAGCAGGTCGCGGCACCCCGCACGAAGCTCGGGGAAAAGAGCGTCGCGACTGGGGTCGAGGTCACACCATTCATTCTGTGATCTGTGCAATCGCCAGGCGCCCTGGCCGGCGGCTAACGCCGATGGAGGCAGACCGGGCACTTGCGCACGATCACCGGGTAGCGGTAACCGCACAGGGGGCAGGCGTCGCGGTCCAACCCCAACCATTCATCGAAATCGAACCTCAGCACATCGTCCGCGATCACGCGGGCGCAGGCCGGGCACTCGGTGGCACCTTCGTCGGACGGTGTCGCACACTCGGGGCAAGCAGTGACCTCAGCCGGCTCGCGATCGACGAGGGCCCGGGGCAAGTATGGCGAGTCGACCGGGACATCGAAGCCCAGCGCCTTAGCCCAGGCGACGAGTCCCGCCCCTTCCTCCGACAGGAACTGGACACTGTCCATGCCCTTGGCGCGGCCGGCCGCGAAATACTCGCGGCGCAGCTCCAGCATCTTCACGAGTGCCGCCGTGAAGCGCTCCTCGTCGTGATCGACCACTGGATACAGACACTCCAGGACCGGGACCAGGATGTCGAGCAGCCAATCCGGGTCTGTTCGCAGCAAGCGGTCCGGGTCCGCATGCTCCAAGGCATCGATCAATCGATCACCGGTGTCAGGCGATCCGGTCATGGCTGCCTGCATGAGATGCACCACAGGGCGATCGAAGGCCTCGTCCGCGGCAATCAGATCGGCCGGCACCTGCAGGAGGAGCTCCAGCGAG
The DNA here is from genome assembly GCA_041753195.1 of Chromatiaceae bacterium. GTDB lineage: Bacteria > Pseudomonadota > Gammaproteobacteria > Chromatiales > Chromatiaceae > Thiodictyon. Next base: position 4,421 of record JBGSUY010000198.1, on the reverse strand, counting down.
GGCGCGTCGCGGCTCGCCCAGGCGAGCCAGAATCCGGTGAGCCAAAACCCGGACTGCAATGACAGGCTGCCGGGCTCCCCGCCAAGGGCGCGTTCCTTGCCGAGCAGTCGCCAGTGGACACGCTCGGGTCGACGCGCGACGCTCAGCAGGGCGGCCGTACCCCGGGCGATGAACCCGCACCAATAGACGAGCTCCGGTGCATCCGGTGAGACCCTGGCCAGGACGTCCACCGAACTGCGCGCATCGGTGATCGCCGCCTCCAGGTGACGCGCCTCAAGCGCATCGTCCAGGTATCTGCGGGTGTGATCGAGGAGCATCAGCTCATCGTCCAGCGCGGCCTTGAGCCGGGCGAGATCCGCTTGATGGGCAGGGACGGAGATTGTCATGCTAATCAACCGGATACAGTATTTGCCTTGTTTCGCGCTCAGTCCGAGACGCGATAGCGCCCAGCATCCACCCCGTGCTTGCGCACCAGTTGCCAGAAGGCGCGCCGGTTCTTGCCTGCGGCCTCGGCGGCATGGGTGATGTTACCACCGCAGGTTAGAAGCAGATGCTCAATGTAGGAGCGCTCGAAGGCATCGACGACACGCCGCTTCGCCGCCTGAAAGGTTTGGGGTGCCGTAGGCACATCCGCGTCATCCAACAGCTCCAGATCGGCGACATCGATGAACTCACCGCGACAAAAGAGTACGGCACGTTCGATCGCGTGCTCCAGCTCCCGCACGTTCCCCGGCCAGCAGTAGGCTGCGAGCCGGGCAAGCGCGGCACGCGTGAGACCATGGACCGGCCGCCCAAACTCGGCGGCGTACCGGAGCAGAAAATGATCCGTGAGCGGCATCAGGTCTTCGGGCCGCTCGCGCAGCGGAGGTAGACGCAGGGACAGGACGTTAAGCCGGTGGTACAGGTCAAGACGCAACCGCCCCTGCTCAACCAGGGCGGCGGGGTCCCCGTTGGTCGCCGCAACGACACGGACGTTGGCCCGGCGCGGACGGGCGTCACCTACCTGCCGGAACTCCTTCTCCTGCAGGAATCGCAGCAGCTTCGCCTGCGCGGCGGGCGGGAGACTGTCAACCTCGTCAAGAAAGAGCGTACCGCCATCCGCCTCGCCAATCAGGCCGACGCGGGCCTCGTTGGCGCTCGTGAAGGCGCCTCGCGCGTGTCCGAACAACTCGTTCTCGATGAGCTCTGCCGGTAGCGCCCCACAGTTGACCGGGACCCAGGGGGCCGAGGCGCGCTTACTAAGCTCATGAATCGCCCGGGCACACAACTCCTTGCCAGTTCCGGTCTCGCCGAGGATCAGAACGCCGGCATCGCACGCGCCAATAACTGGAATTCGCTCGATCTGGGCCACGAATGCCGGACTCGACCCGATGAGGCGACATAACAGCGGATGCCGACCCTCGGCGCTGTCTGTCTGAGGGCTCGGGCGAACCATCTGCCTTAACCGCCACAGCCGCACCTCGAGCTCTTCGCCGCCGCAGTCGTCGGCGACGAAATCACGCACGCCGAGCCGCAGCAGGGAGCGGATCGAGTCGGTGCGCAACCCGCGAGCGACTGCAATCACCGGCACCCGGCATGGCCCCATTGCACTAAGTCTGCGTCGAGCCCACTCCAGTCCGCCGCTGGCCACAAGCATCAAGATCGCTTCGAAAGGCGCCGCCTGATCCCCCTGCAGGACTTGCGCGAGGTCGGCGTCGGAGCGGTCGACCAGCACATCGGCTTGGATCCCCCTACCCACACGTTGCCGTGTCCACCACTCTGCGAGCCATGCGGACCCGCTCGGGGGAGCGATCAATGCGCACCGGATACCACAATCCACGTCCATATTGCCCCCTTGAGGTTCGGGTATCGCGTGTCGCAGGCGCGATTCCTGTTCGCTGTATGGGAAACGCTCCCGGCACCATCAGCGTGCCTTCAACCCACACACCCCGCCGCCCAGCGGGTGCGGGCGGTCATCTTCTTCGGCAACGAGGTGGGTCTGCGTTCGTTACATTGCGCTTGGACCGCCCGGAGTGCGATTGGGCACACCCCAGTGTTCCTGACCACCGCACGGGCTTTAGTGACAGCACGCTGTCCACTGTGAGCCCGAGAATCGAGCATTGTGCGAAGTGTAGTCGGTCTCGAAAAAGTCGCGGATCCCGAGGAGGTCCACGGCAGGCATTTCCTCCGGGGGGATCGCCACCTGCTACCCAGTCCCCGACTCCGCGTCGGTGTCTGTCGGCTGGGTGGGATACAGATTCAGCTGGGCAGCCAGGGTCAGCATGGCGAACGACTTCCGCTTCGCCTCGATACTCGGGTTGACCCAGTTGGCGCTGCCCGACCTCCAACCTCACCGGCAGCTCCGCGCCGAGGGCGCCGATACGGGCGCTCGGGGGCGGCGGCGATCGATTGCGGCTGTGGGGGTTCAGCTCAGGCAGCGGCCGATTTAAGCGTGGAGGCGCCAGCAATGCATGGCAGAGCAGCGTCCGCTTTCCAGAACCCTTGTCAGAGCGCCGCCGTTTCGGCCAGGGTCCGCTATGCGCGTAAGGCCGCCACTGGTCAGGCTCGGGTTGAGCGACCGCTCATAGGACGCGCGGACATTCGAACGTCGCTCCGAGGGTCCAGACGACGACGAAGCCGAGCCGGCCTTCGACTGCGTCCTAGGAGAAGCGCTTCCGTCTTTTCGGGGGGCGGCATACTACTGGATCGTGCCGGCATCCGAGGGATGCGCCCGGGTGGACGCCGCAGCCCGGCTGGCCTAGCCTGAGCCTTCGCTGGGATCGGGTCATTCGGGAACGGGGGTCAGCATGGCCTGGGAGAGGATCCACAAGACCGAGCGGGCCGATTGGCCGGCCCCGAATCTCGCAGACTACGCCGAGGTGCGCTCCCGCTTTTCCTGGGAGCAGGCCCGGTCCGCCCTGCGGGGACTGCCGGGGGGCGGACTCAACATCGCGTTCGAGGCGGTGGACCGGCACCTGGACGACGGGCTGGCTGACAAGCTCGCGCTCCGCTGGCTGGGCTGGGATCTCACCGTGCGCGACCTCAGCTACCGGGAGCTGGCGGCGCTCTCCTGCCGCTTTGCCCACCTGCTGGACCGCCTGGGTGTCGTCCCCGGGGAGCGGGTCTTCAGCCTGCTCGGCCGGATACCGGAGCTCTATGTCGCGGCCCTCGGCACGCTGAAGGCCGGGCGGGTCTTCTCGCCGCTCTTCTCCGCCTTCGGACCCGAGCCTATCAAGGCGCGCATGGAGATCGGCGATGCGCGGGTGCTGGTGACGACCGAGGCCTACTATCGGCGCAAGGTCGCCCCCTGGCGGAAGGAGCTGCCGGGCCTGCGCCACGTGCTGTTGACTGACCACCGGGGAGCCGACCTGCCCGAGGGCACCCTGTCGCTCGCCGACACCTTGGACAACTGCCCCGACTCCGGCGGTCTGGTGGCGACCCAGCCCGAGGCGATGGCCCTGCTGCACTTCACCAGCGGCACCACCGGCCGACCCAAGGGCGCCGTCCACGTGCACGAGGCGGTGCTGGTCCACACCCTGACCGCCCGGTATGCCCTGGACCTGCACCCCGAGGACGTCTTCTGGTGCACGGCGGACCCGGGCTGGGTCACCGGCACCAGCTACGGGATCATCGCCCCCCTGGTCATCGGGGCCACCATGATCGTGGACGAGGCCGATCTGGACCCGGCCCGCTGGTTCGGCATCCTCCAAGACCAACGGGTCACGGTCTGGTACACGGCACCCACCGCCATCCGGATGTTGATGAAGGTGGGCGCGGAGCTGGTCCCTCAGTATGACCTCGCGCACCTGCGCTTCCTCGCCAGCGTGGGCGAGCCCCTGAACCCCGAGGGGGTGATCTGGGGGCGGGATGTCCTCGGCCTGCCCTTCCACGACAACTGGTGGCAGACCGAGACCGGCGGGATCATGATCGCCAACTACCGCACCATGGACATTAAGCCCGGCTCCATGGGACGGCCCCTGCCCGGTGTGGAGGCCGCCATCGTGCGGCGCGACCCGCAAGGCCAATCGATCCAGGTCATCGACACCCCAGACACCCTGGGCGAGCTGGCCCTGAGACCCGGCTGGCCCTCCATGTTCCGCGGCTATCTGAACGAGCCGGAGCGCTACGCGAAATGCTTCGAGGACGGCTGGTACCTGACCGGCGACCTGGCCCAGCGGGACGCGGACGGCTACTTCTGGTTCGTGGGCTGCGCCGACGACGTGATCAAGTCCTCCGGGCACCTGATCGGCCCCTTTGAGGTGGAGAGCGTGCTGATGGAGCACCCGGCCGTCGCGGAGGCCGCCGCCATCGGCATCCCCGAGCCCACCGCGGGCGAGATCGTCAAGGCCCTGGTGGCCCTCAAGCCCGGCTTCGTCTGGGACGAGGACCTGCGCAAGTCCCTGCTGGCCCATGCCCGCAAGCGGCTCGGGCCCGCCGTCGCC
>JBGSUY010000197.1:0-19002 GCA_041753195.1 Chromatiaceae bacterium | reverse complement strand
GGAGCGGGCGGTCTTCGAGCAGGTGGTGGCCGGCCGGCTGAACAAGCAGATCGCCGATGCCCTGGGGGTCTCCGAGCGGACCGTGAAGCTAGAGCGCGCCCAGGTCATGGCCAAGCTGGGCGTCGCCTCGTCTGCGGAGCTGGGACGCCTGGCGGAGCGCCTGCGGCACTTAGGCGGCTGATCCCAGCCAACCCCTTTGCCCTTTCGGGCAACCGGCCTTGCACCCTAAGCCAGTAGTCTGTGGCTGTCCAAGAAGCGATGATTTAGGCGCTATCGGTCCAACCATTCGTCCAACTGCTTCGAGAGGAGACAGCGCAGATGCAGATCGAACCCCTGACCGGGCGGCTTCACGCCGCCTGCTCTGCCCTGGCCCTGGCGGCCTGTCTGGTGGCCGGCGGTGTCCAGGCCGCCGACACGGGTCCGCGCCACCATGCCCAGGGCCAGTACGACAGCGTCACTGCCACCTATGTGGTGGTCGAGGGCGATGAGCTGATCGCCATTGGTGAGCGCTTCGAAGTCCCGGTCGAGACCCTGAAGGCCCACAACAAGCTGGCGGCGAATGAGATCAAGGTGGGTCAGAAGCTGACCCTGCCAGCGACCGGTGGGAGTACCGCCGCGGCCGCAGGAGAGAAACCCAACATCCTCTTCATCATGGGCGACGACATCGGCATCATGAACGTGGGTGCTTACCACCGCGGGCTCATGGTCGGGGAGACGCCCAACATCGACCGGATTGGTCAGGAAGGTGCGCTCTTCCAGACCTATTACGCCGAGCAAAGCTGCACCGCCGGGCGCACGGCCTTCTTCACCGGCATGCATCCCTTGCGGGCTGGTATGATCATGCCCCAGTTGCCGGGCGCGACCAGTTCCTTGTTACCGGGTACGCCAGCGCTCGCCAAGATGCTGCACGACCTCGGCTACAACACGGGCGAGTTCGGCAAGAACCACCTGGGCGATAAGACGGCCTCCCTGCCGACGGCCCACGGGTTTCAAGAGTTCTGGGGCTACCTCTATCACCTCGACGCGATGCAGGGGGTGAGCTTCCCCGACATCAACAAATCTCCGACCGAGCAGAGCGTCGTTCCGCCCTGCAAGAACACCGCGGTCCCCGGACTCTCCGATCCGCCTGGGGCGGTCGACCCGAGGACCACGCTCTGCATGACGCCTCCGCGGCCGATCATCGTCTGCACCTCCGCGGATGGCACGGAGAAGAACCAGACCTGCAAGGACGAGGGCCCTCTGACGCTGGAGCGCTCTAAGACCGTGGACGAGGAGATCTCGGCCAAGGTCATCGACTATCTCGACCGCAACGACCCCAAGAAGACCGGCAAGCCCTTCTTCGTCTGGTACAACCCGGCGCGCATGCACATCACCACCATGCTTGCGCCCAAGTACGAGGCCATGCTAGGCGAGCAAGGCGGCAAGGATTGGGGCATCAACGAGGTCGGGATGAAGCAGCTCGACGACAATGTCGGCTACGTGCTCAAGAAGCTGGAGGACATGGGCCAGCTCGACAACACGATCGTGGTTTTCACCACGGACAATGGGGCGGAGGCCATTACCTACCCCGACGGCGGCGTCACACCCTTCAGGGGCGGCAAGCTCACTACCTGGGAGGGCGGCATGCGGGCCCCACTGCTCGTGCGCTGGCCGGGGCACATCAAGCCGGGTACGGTCAACGACCAGATCTTTTCCGCACTGGACTGGTTGCCGACCTTCGTCGATATCGCCGGCGGCCCCAAGGGTGACGGGCTGAAGAAGGAGATCGAGGCCGGCAAGTATCCCGGTATCGTCAAGACCACGCTCGACGGCGTCAATCAGCGCGATTACCTGGAAGGCAAGGGCGACTCCGCGCGCGACTACCTCTTTTACTACTCGGGTACACACCCCTCGGCGGTTCGCTACAAGAACTGGAAGTTCTATTACACGATGGCGCCCTCATCGGCGACCGGCGGCCTGACCGGCGTCGAGACCTACCACTGGACCCAGGTCAACAACATCAAGCGCGACCCCTTCGAGCAGGCGGTGGCCGAGGACCAGAAGACCCTGCTGGGCTACGGCGGCGCCCTGGCCGCGCCCAGCACGGCCTACATCTACGACTGGAACCTGCTGCCGATCGGGCAGATGCTGTGGCTGAAGGAGCTGGAGACCTACCGTGAGTTCCCGTCGCTGCAGGCCCCGGCGAGCTACAACCTGGACCAGATCATCGAAGCCATGAAGGAGGCGAAGCACATCAGCCACGCGGGCGAATAGCCGCGCCGGGATCCTGCGATGTCATAGGGGGCGGCTCGCGAGGGTCGCCCCTCTTTTCTCGCGCCGCAATTCGGGGGAAACGATGCAACGCACAGTCCGAATTCCATTCCTCGCCCGACTCATTGCGCTGACGGTCCCGCTCATGCTGGCGGGGCTCGCCCAGGCGAAAACCGACCCGCTGCCCTCCTGGAACGACGGCGCCGCTAAGAAGGCGATTGTCGACTTCGTACAGGCAACCACGACGCAGGGCAGCCCCCAGTTTGTGCCTCCCACCGAGCGCATCGCCACCTTCGACCAGGACGGGACCCTGTGGGTCGAGCACCCGATGTACACCCAGGTCATGTACTGCCTGGAGCAGGTCCCCAATCTGGTCAAGGCGAAGCCGCACCTGGCCAAAGAGCCTCCATTCAGCACCGTGCTTGAGCTGCTCCACGGCGACCGCGCGGCCATGGAGCGACTGACGCTGAAGGACCTGGAGGCGATCGCCGCCGCCACCCTCACCGGCCTGTCGGTGGAGGACTTCGAGGCCGCGGTGAGGCACTGGCTCGCCGAGGCGAGGGACCGGCGCTGGAAGCGCCCCTACATCGAGCTGACCTACCTGCCGATGCAGGAGGTGCTGCAGTACCTGCGCGCCAACGGCTACAAGACCTACATCGTCACGGGCGGGGGCCAGGACTTCGTGCGGGTCTACTCGGAGGCCACCTACGGCATCCCGCCGGAGCAGGTGGTCGGCACCGCGGGCGGGACCGAGTACGGCTACGGCAAGGACGGCAAGCCCTTCCTCACCAAGGAGCCCAAGCTCCTGCTCAACGACAACGACGCCGGCAAGCCCGAAGGCATCCACCTGATGATCGGGCGCCGCCCATACGCCGCCTTCGGCAACTCCACTGGCGACCGCCAGATGCTGGAGTACACCAAGGCCGGCGAAGGGGCCCGGCTCGCGATGCTCGTGCTTCACGACGACGCCGAGCGGGAATATGCCTATGGCCCCGCCCAAGGGCTGCCCGACACCAAGGTCGGCACCTTCACCCAGGCCCTCTATGACGAGGCGAGGGAGCATGGCTGGACCGTCATCAGCATGAAGAACGACTGGAGGCGGCTCTTCACGTTCGACCCGTAGCTCCAGCCGGGGCAGATAGGAGGAGCCGCAGGATGAGCACCAGGACGACAGTCGCCGCCTGCGCGACGACCTGATCCAGGGTTTGGCCCTTGAGCCGGTCGGCGTCCTGCTCAAGCAGGGCGAAGGCCTCCTGGCCGTCGATCAGGATCCAGTCGCCGGAGAGTGTGAGTGCATGGGCCACCGAACGGCCAGGTGAGGGGCCAGAGGAGCGACTCCATCCTACCGCCACTCGGCAGGCATCGAAAGGTGAGCGGATCCCGGCTCAGCGAAGCAATAACGATCGCGGAGGTACCCCTTGGAGGGGACGATCCAGGCCCCGGAGGCAAGCGCGCGGATGGCGGCGATGCGTGACGGCCAGATGCGCGTCGGTCCACTGGCGCATCTCCCGCGACTCCTGAGGGACCTGGATCAGGATCCGGAGACCGTTCTCTGGGGGGCAGGGATCGACCCGCGCCTGCTTGATGACCGCGAGGAGCCCATCGATTGTGAGGTCCTGGGTCGGATCCTGGCCCACTGTGCCGCCAGCACCGGTTGCGAGCACTTCGGACTCCTGTTGGGCCAGCGTTGCGGAGTCGCCGACCTGGGGCTACTCGGTCTTGTGCTCCTGCATGCGCCCCATGTGGAGGAGGCCCTGCGGGATCTCGTCCGTCACCTTCCCGTCCAGGATCTGGGCCTGGTTGGGACCTTGGTGGTCGAGGGCGATCGGACCTTCCTTGCCTTCGGGATCTGTCGGCCCGCGGTGGTGGGCGTGCGGCAGATCTACGATCTGGCGCTCGCGATGGGATCCAACCTCATGCGGGAGCTCTGTGGCCCGTCCTGGGGCCCCATCGAGGTATGGCTTCCCCATCGCGAGCCGACGCGGTTGGGGCCCTTCCACCGCTTCTTCCGTGCGCCCCTGCGCTTCAACACCGAGCGGGCCGCCCTCGTCTTTCCCGTCGCCTCCCTGCGGCAGCCGTTGCAGGGTGCCGACCCCATCCTTTACGGGCGCTTACGGGGGCGCATTCGCGCGCTTGAGACCCGGGATCTCGAGGCTGAGGTGCGCCGGGCGCTGCGCCACCTGCTGCTGGACGGTCAGGGGTCCCTCGACCAGGTGGCCCGGCGCGTCGGGATGCACCGGCGCACACTCAACCGGCGCTTACGCGGGTGCGGGCTCACCTTCCGCGCCCTGCAGGAGGAGACCCGCTCTGACGTCGCCCGGCAACTGTTGCGCGAGACGGACCTCCCGCTGGTAGAGATTGCGGTGATACTCGGGTACGCGGAGCCCTCCGCCTTTACCCGTGCCTTCCGGCGCTGGGCGGGGGCCGCGCCAAGCGCCTGGCGGGCTGAGCGCCGATGCACCGGTTTATCGGAAGCTCCGGGATCTCACAGGCCCACCCAGGGATGTGGGCTCCACTTCTGATATCTGCTGGTCAGATTTTGTGTTCTCGCCTGGGATTGACGAAGCCTCAAGTCCTGTACACGATCAGCTCCGTGACCACGGCATCGGAGCACTGTCATGCATGCACGCGTACGCCCCTCCCTCTACGCGCAGTTGGAGTCCCTGCCCGACGGCTTGGTCGGCGAGATCCTCAACGGTCAGCTCCACACCCAGCCTCGACCGACCGGTCCACATGCCTACGCCGCCTCGATGCTCGGTGCCGATTTGGCGCATCCCTTCGATAAGGGGCGTGGCGGGCCTGGCGGCTGGTGGATCATCGACGAGCCCGAGCTCCACTTCCTGGTGGATGTGGAGGTCGACGTGCCGGACATCGCCGGCTGGCGGCGCGAGCGAATGCCGCGCCTGCCCGAGGGGCACCGTTTCACGGTCGTGCCAGATTGGGTCTGCGAGGTACTCTCACCGTCCACCGAGAGCAAGGACCGGCAGATCAAGATGCCGATCTACGCCCGCTTCGGCGTCGCCCATGCCTGGCTCGTGGACCCCGGTAAGCGCATTCTGGAGACCTATGACCTGGTCGACGGCGCCTGGCAGGAAAGCGGCCGCTACAGCGGCCGGGACGCGGTCCGCGCCGCCCCCTTCGATGCGGTCAGTCTAGCCCTCGACGATCTGTGGGCGCCCTGACCCCGAGATCGGCCGGATGCGGTCGCGGGCAATGGGGCGGCTCAGCAATCCTGCCGGCACAGCCCCAGGTCCTCCTCGCATCGGCCGATGCACTCGGCCACCGGGAGGTCCGGCGCCTCGAAATGCGGCTCATGGGCGCGGGCGCTGGTGTTCTGACACTGGGCCTTGCAGTCGGTGAAGACCTGCTCGCACTCGGCGAGACAGGCCTGCCTGGTCCCGAATGAGGCGGGATTAGCGAGGTCGGGGGTCGAAGGTGCCTCTTGGCCGAGGGCCAAGGGGGCGATCAAGAGGCCAATCAGGGGTACGGTGGATCGCATCGGGGTTATCCTGCGGAATGGCAAGAAGATTCATCGGATCGGGGGAGTGGCGGCCAATGATCGACGCGCGGTGGGACCTGATCTCAAGAATGGTCTGCCCGGCGTCGCCCAACCCTGAGCCACAGCAGGACAACGAGGGCCGCTAGGCCCGCGAGGGTTGCGCCGGCCACCCAGGGGTTGATGCGCCGGATCAGGCCAACCACCTGGTCCAGGTGCAGGTCGAGGTAATAGACGAGCAGGCCCCAGAAGCAGGCCCAGAGGGCCGCCCCCACCAGATTGAAGACCAGGAAGCGCCTCCACGGCATGCCGAGGATACCGGCGGCGATGCCATGGAGCTGACGGGGGCCATCGAAAAAGCGGGCGAGGACGATGACCCAGCCGCCATAGCGCTGAAAGCCGGCCTCCACCCGATCGAGGTGGCGCCCGTTGATGTGGAGCCGCTGGAGCAGGGGACGCCCACCCGCTCGCCCGATGAGGTAGCCGAGCATGGCCCCCAGGGAGGCCGCGAGGAAGGCCACCAGCAGGAGCCAGCCGATGCGCAACCGCGAATCGGCGCTTGCCGAGGCCGCGGCCCCGGCCTCCAGTATGGTCTGTCCCGGGGCGGGGATGCCGAAGCCCTCGACCCCCACCAACACGAACACGGCGCCGTAGCCATAGCGCTGCAGCCAGGGCTCCACCCGGGCGACGGCCCCCTCGATCTCCCTGAGCATCCGGTGGGCGACGTGGTGGCCCCCGGAGGCAAAGGTCGGACCTGGCGCGGGGGTTGGTGGCTCTTCCACCGCCCTCGCGGCTGGGACGAGTGCGAGCAACGCCAGAAGGACGGCAAGAGCCGATCTGGCGCGCGACGAGACCCAGGGGGCTTTCATCGGGTGGCCGTGTCCTTGAGGGGTGCGTGAGGGATGCGTCCGACGCGCCACCGCTCCCTAGGGAACCGTTCAGAAACGCGTGGGGCGGTTTGGGTTGGGGGACGGGCCTCTGGCCTGTCTGGCCGCCGGGACGCCCGTCCCCCAAATGGCTCAGTGGTTTCTGACATGGCCCTAAAGATCGGTTCAAAAACAACGTGAACGCTCTGGGCGCAGGAGGCGGCTCATTGCCGTGGGATGGTCTGGGACACTCTGGACACGTTGTTTTTGAACCTTGACTAAAGGGAGCCGGGTGGTCCCTCAAGGGCGGCGCGGCGCGCGCGCAGGGCGTCAAGCCGCGTCCGGGCGTTGATGATCTCGTTCGTGTAGTCCTGGTAGGTGGATTCGATCTTGGCGTTCATCTCCGACAGCCAGGCATTCTGGTCGAAGCCCTCACTGCCCGCGTCGCGCTGGGCCTTGAGCGCCGCGACCCGCGCGTCCCGCTCGGTCTCCAGCCGCGCGAGCTCCTTGTCCCCGTTCAGGATCTCGGTGTCCAGTAGGTTGGCCTCTGCCGCCTGGTCGGCGGCCGCCTCCTCGGCCTGGACCGCGGCGGAGGCCTCCGCCTCCTGGGCAGGGGATGGCGCCTCGTACTCGAGGTTGATCTGCCGTTCCTGAGTGCCGCAGGGTTGGTCCGAGAAGATGACCCGACCTCCCTGCCTGCACTCATAGACGCGCTTCTGGACCTCCGCGGCAAGCGTGGCCGCCGCGATCAGGCAGAGGAGGAGGGTGCCGAGCAAGGGGGGCGTCAGGATCGGCCAGGGGATCGCTTTCGTCAACTTGGGGCGGGGGGGCTTCACGGCGTGCTCCCGTGCTATTTTGCGTCGGCGCCACCCGGCTGGGCAGACTCCTCCGAGGCGCTCGATCCACCCTTGGTCTTGGTGTCATCCTGTTCCATCTTCTCGACCACGGCCTGCTCCTCCTGGGTCTGAGTCGGGGACTGCGAGGCGGCGAAGGCGGCGGCCTCCAGCTCCTTCTCGGCGGTGGTCTCCGCGGCGACGGCGCAGAGGCTCAGCGTCAATGATAGAAAGGGTGCGGCGAGGATCAGGCGGGTCGTATTCATTGCGTCGTTGCTCCGAATTGGCATGGGTGCGCAGGGCGGGGCGGACTCGCCCAGCGTCATGAATCATGGCACAAAAACGGGGCGGCGGGATTTCGATAACGGGAATGAACCGCCGCATAGACGCTCGCTCCGGCGGCCGACTGGCTTTCTTGGGCCGATTCGGCATGTCACACTGGGCCTGATCCGCGCTGAACGGCGACGCTTGTGTTATGAGTGAGCACCTCGGGGCAGGGGCCAGCCGACAGCGATGGCCGATCGGGCGCCACCTGCCGGGCAGGAAGGGCGAGTGAACCCGGACCCCTGCGCCCCTCACCGGGTGAGCCCCGCCCGCCCCTTGGGGCGGGGTCTCCTGATCGGACTTCTGATCGGTGCCACCCTTGGGGCCGCTGTACCGGTCGCGGGCGCGGAGGGCGCGCTTGCCAGCGGGGTCTCGGTCTCCTCGGTACCGGAGCACACCGCACCCGCGCCCACAGCCCCGATCCCGCTGGATCAGATCGCCCCCCGAGCCACGGGTACGGCCCGCCTTTTGCGGAGCGCGGCGGCAAACCTGGCGTCCGGCGCCGAGATCGAACGTATCGAGCGTGCGCTGCCCGCGGTCAGCGTGGAGCTGGCCCAGACCCTGGGCCACACCTTGGACCTGCTGCGCGAGCGGCCCTCCCTGGAGATCCTCCAGGCCCAGGAGGAGCATTGGGCGCATCGCCAGCGCGAGCTTGGGGGCTGGCTCGATACCCTGACGGCGCGCGCCACCCGGCTGCAGGGGGATCTGGATCTCCTGGGGCAGGAGCGGGCCTTGTGGACCGAGACGCGGGCCGCGGTCCGTGCCCAAGAGACCCCCGTTGCGCTGCAGCAGCAGGTGGATACCGTCCTCGCCGCCATCGATGGGGCCCTGCCGCGGACCCGGGTCGCGCGTGATCAGGCCCTGGATCTCCAGGCCCGGGTTGCGGAGCAGGTCGGGCATTGTGAGCTGGTGCGGGCACGCGTCGGCCAGCTCCAACAGGCCCTGGTGGGCGGGATCTTGGCGCGCGATGGCCTCCCGATCTGGAGCCTGGAGCCCTGGCGTCAGGCGGGTGCCGCGGTACCGACCCGTCTCTCCCAGATCGGCGGTGCCTTCTGGAGCGACGCGCGCCTGTATCTCTCGGATCCGGCCATGCACATGCTGGTCCATCTCGGCGTCTTCCTCCTGGCCCTGGCCGCCCTTCTAGCGGCCGGGCGGCAGGTGGGGCGCTGGGCGGGTCAGGGCCAGGATGTCTCGCGACTGGCACCGGTCTTCGACCGGCCCATCGCCGCGGCCCTGCTGGTCGCCTTGGCGGTGGCCACCGGCTACGGCTCGCCCGCGCCCCAAATGGTTAAGGCGCTCTTCGGCGCCCTGGCCCTGGTCCCGATGATCCTGTTGGCGCGTCCTTTGTTGGGACCGACCTTTCGCCGCGCGCTCTATGCCTTGGGGGTCCTCTTTGCCCTGGACGCCATCCGACGCGCCTTCGGTGGTATTCCCCCCCTCGTGGGGCAATCCATCATCCTGGCTGAGGCCGTGGCGGGGGCCGCGGTGCTGGCGCCGCTGTTCCCGGCCACGCGGGGGGCGGATGCCGGGGTCAGCCCCGGCACCTTCCGGCGTCTGGTCACCGGGTTGGCCCTCGGGGTGCTCGCGGTCGGATTCGGCGCGAGCCTCTTGGGTTACCTGGGTCTCGCCCGCCTCACGGCGCCGGCGGTCTTGGTGGCCGCCGCCGATGCACTCTGGCTCTTCGCGGTGGTGGAGGTGGTAACGGCGGTGACGGCCTTCGCCTTTCGGGTCTGGCCGCTGCGGCGTCTGCACATGATCGTGCATCACCGAGAGCGCTTGGAGCGCCGGATCTACCGCCTGTTCCTCGCCCTGGCGGTGCTCGCCTGGATCTGGCGTTATCTGAGCTACCTTGGGCTCTGGGAGCCGATGCTGAGCCTCCTGGACGGTCTGCTCGCCGCCCCTCTCCAAATGGGCTCGTTCAGTACCTCCGTGGCCGACATTCTGGCCTTCGTGGCCACCCTGCTGGTCGCCTTTGGCCTCTCGTCTCTGCTGCGCTTCGTGCTGGAGGAGGAGGTCTACCCACGGGTCGGCGTGCCGAGCGGCAGCGCCTACGCGGCCTCCAGTGTCATCCACTATGCCATCGTGGCCCTGGCCTTCTTCCTAGCCCTGGGGTTCCTGGGGGTGAACCTGACCCAGGTGACGGTGCTGGCGGGGGCCCTCGGCGTGGGCCTCGGGTTCGGTCTGCAGGGCATTGTCCACAACTTCGTCTCGGGGCTCATCCTGCTCTTCGAGCGGCCGATCCAGGTGGGCGACGCGGTCCAGGTGGGCTCGCTCCAGGGCTGGGTACGGCGCATCGGCATTCGGGCCAGCGTGGTGCGCACCGTGCAGGGGGCGGAGATCATAGTCCCCAACTCCCAGCTCACCTCCGAGCAGGTGACTAACTGGACCCTGAGCGACCAGCAGCGTCGTATCGATCTCCCGGTGGGCCTGAGCTACGGGGTCGAGCCCGGTCGCGTGATGGAGCTGCTGGAGGGGGTGGCGCGCGCCCATCCGCGGGTGCTCAAGTATCCCCCTCCCCAGTGTCTGTTCCTGAGCTATGGGGACAGCTCCATCAACTTCGAGCTGCGAGTCTGGACGGAGTACGCCATCTGGATCCAGGTGCAGAGCGAGCTGACCCTGGCCATCTACAACGCCGTCTATGCCGCCGGGATGTCCTTTCCCTTCCCCCAGCGGGAGGTGCGTCTGTTAGCGGATCCGCCTCAGGTCCCAGGTCAACCGGGAGGCGGGACGGGCCAGGCCGGCTCGGACTGATCAGGGGCGGTCACCGGCATTCCGGTTCCCACCCGCCGCGCCGGGCCCAGACTCAAGCGACGCCTGTCGCGAGATGTCAAGCGTCAGGGGGATCCAGCTCCTATGATGCCACTCAAGATTTGACGACCACCGATCCGATCACAGTCGACGAGCGAGGAGACAGATGACGCGAGCCACGGCACTGACGACAGGAATGTCCGTTGCATTAACCGGCGCCTTGCTCGCCGCATCCTTGCCCGCGGCCGCGCAGGTCGACCCGTTCGACGGGGACTGGCACTACAGCGTGACGCCTTATCTCTGGCTCCCCAACGTCAATGCCAACCTCAGCCACGAGTTTCCGCGGCTCCAGACCAACCAGCTCGAGACCGAGATCGGTCCCAACAGCTACCTGGAGAACCTTGAATTTGGCCTCTTGGTGACCGGCGAGGTGCGCAAGGGCCGCTGGTCCGCCTTTACCGATCTCATCTACATGGATTTCGGTAATCAGGAGACCAAGGTCCGTGATATCACGGGCCCCCGGGGCCGGGAGCTATTCGAGCTCGGGGTACAGACGGAGACGGACCTGAGCTCCACAGTCTGGACCCTGGCAGGGGCCTATACGATGATCCAGAAGCCGGAATTCAACCTCGATGTCCTGCTCGGGTTCCGCTACCTGGGCCTGGATACGGACCTCCAATGGGAGTTTGTGCGGGATTCCGCCTTGCCGGAGCTGGACCTCATCCGGGCGGGCAGTCGGAGCGACAAGAAAGAGAACTGGGACGCCATCGCCGGTGTCAAGGGGCAGATCTTCTTCGGCAACACGCCTTGGTTCATGCCCTATTACCTGGACATTGGGGCCGGCGACTCCGATTGGACCTGGCAGGCGCTCTTGGGGATCGCCTATCGGTTCGATTGGGGCAATGTGAACCTGTCCATCCGCAGCCTCTCCTATGATTTCGACAGGGATGACACCGACCTGCGGTTCACCGGCCCGGCCCTGGGGGTCAGCTTCGTTTGGTAAGAGTGCGCGTGCGAGCGCGCCGGGCGCTGGGGTCCCCGAGGCGAAATGCCGACCCCCAACTCGGAATCCCAGTTCAATCCGCATTAAGACCAGGAGAACCCCATGACGACTAGACGTGACATCCTTGCCGCGGCCGCCGCCCTGGCCCCTTTGACCCTGGCCCTCAAGTCCGCTCAGGCCACCGAGGGCAAGGGCGCACACGAAGGGGCACAACAGGCCGACTTCCTGTTCGTGCAGAATGCCCGCTCCATCTCCCACGCGGACGGGCGTCTCACCCTCAAGGGGGTGAGCCCGGCCACGGTGATGTTCTCCGACCGCCCCGAGCGCATCGCCGGGCACATGACCACCGCACGTTTCGTACCCTTCTGGAGCGAGGGCAGCCAGAGCTTCCTCCTGGATCCGCCCAATGCCACCCTGTCCTTCCTCGAGGACCGGGCAATGGAGGACGTGGTGCTGGTGCTTCAGGACCCGAAGCTGGAAGGCGAGGACCTGAGCTACCAGGTGCGGGTCCTGGAGGGTACGCTGCCGGAGAAGGGTGGGGCGGCCTCACTCTTCATCGACATCATCGGCATGCCCCTGACGCCCCTGTCCTATGCGGGTGTCCGGCGGCGCACCTTCCGCCGTGCCGTCCTCTATTGAGGGCGTGGCGATGTTGCCGGCACATCGCAATACGGGACGGCGAGGGGCCGCCGCTCTGCTCCTCTCCGCCGCCCTCGCCGCGCTGCTCGCCTTGGCGGGCTGCGGGGCCGGCGGATTCTCCCAGGAGAGCCCAGGGTCCAATACCTTCCTGGACCGCGTCGAGACCAACTGCGGCAAGTACTCGGTGGGCCACCAGCCCATCGGCTGGTTGCTCAGTGCCAGCAGCAACGACACCACCTTCGTGGACGCGACCACCAAGCTCTTCTCGGGCCAGTTCTCGCGCTCCGACTACCAGGACTACCTCGCGTCCTTCTACCCCGGTGGGACCAGTCAGGCGACCCTGGACTGCATCTACAATCAACTCTGACGCCAAGGGCCTGGACGGCGCCCGCGCGGTCTCGCCTGGTCGGTCCGTAGGGAGGATCGACAGGCGTCGGCCGGAGCCTCAGAATCCGTGCTCGTCCCGATCACCGATTCGGCTCCATATGGACCAGCAAAGTCATTCTGATTCCCCGGAAGAGGAGGGGGCGGCCGGGATTCCTCGGGGCAGGGATCCGATCTCGGATACCCCGCCGCCCCGCCCCGATGACATCGCCTCGATCAGCGACTTCGACTTCGGCGAGGGGACGGCCGCGGTCTTCGACGACATGCTCGATCGCAGCATCCCCGAGTACCGGGAGCTCCAGCGCATGATTGGCGAGCTCGCCGCGACCTTCGCCGAGCCGGATACCCGGATCTACGACCTCGGGTGCTCGACTGGGATCACCCTCGAGACCCTGATGGGGGCCGTCGAGACCCCGGTCGAATTCGTTGGTCTGGACTACTCGCCGTCCATGCTGGAGCGCGCCCGCGAGCGCCTCTCTGGGTACACCGAGACCCAGGCCCTGAGGCTCCTGGAGGCGGACCTCAACGACGGGGTGGAGATCGAGGACGCCTCGGTCGTGGTCCTGAATCTGACGCTCCAGTTCGTCAGGCCCCTGCGCCGCGACCGGTTGATTGCGGACATCAATCGGGGCATGAATCCGAACGGGTGCCTGATCCTGGTGGAAAAGGTGCTCGGGAACGACTCCCTGTTCAACCGCACCTTCATCCGACTCTACTACGAGATGAAGCGACGCAACGGCTACAGCGAGACGGAGATCGCCCACAAACGGGAGGCCCTCGAGAATGTGCTCGTGCCCTACCGGGTGGATGAGAATTTCGAGCTCCTGGCCCGCAACGGATTCAATGAGGCGGATATCTTTTTCAAGTGGTAGAACTTCTGCGGCATCGTTGGGGTCAAGGGCCCATGATCGCCATCGGACAGTTCTTCTTCCGCTTCCGCAATGCCATCTTCCCCGCCGTCATGCTGATCGCCCTGGTGCTGGTAGAGCCCGAGTACAGCTTCGGCAGCCTCAGGAGCGACTGGCTGGTGGACCTGCTGGGGCCTGGCCCTGATACTCATGGGGCAGACGCTGCGGGTCGTCACCATCGGCTATGACTACATTCGCCGGGGCGGGCGCGACGGGCAGGTCTATGCCGAGGGACTGGTCCAGGGCGGGGTCTTCGCCCATTGCCGCAACCCGCTGTATCTTGGCAATATCCTGCTGGCCTCCGGCTTCCTCGTGATCCTCGGCCATGGCGGGCTTCTGGCCATCGGGATCCCCTTGGTCCTTCTGATTTACGCCGCCATCGTCGCCGCTGAGGAGGACTACCTGGCCCGCCAATTTGGCGATCAGTACAGGGACTACCAGGAGCGGGTGAACCGGTGGCTGCCCCGCTGGACGGGGTTTCGCGCCTCCGTAGGCTCTATGCGCTTCAACTGGAGGCGGGTGCTGGCCAAGGAATACAACACCCTCTTCGCCGTGCTCGGCTTGCTCCTGTTCATCCAGGCCGCCACCCGTGTCGAGGAGGGGGAAATGACCGAGTCGCGCTGGATGCTGATAATCGGGGGGGGCTTGTTGCTGCTCGGCGGCTACCTTGGGGTGCGCCTGATGAAGAAGCGGGGGCTGCTTCGCTCCGCTTGAGGCGCCGCGTAGAACCAGCGCCCCCTTGGCCCGACAATGGCTCAGGCAGGGTCGGACCACCGGAGTCGAAGCGCCCGGGCTAAACGTCACCTTCAGGCGATGGCGCTGGCCAGCAGGTTCATGGTGAGCGCCAGGACAACGAGGTTGAAGGCGAAGGATACGAGGCCGTGCAGCATCACCAAGCGGCGCATCGCCAGGTTGGTGGTCGGGACATCGGCGACCTGGGAGGTCATGCCGATGACGAAGGCGAAATAGGCGAAGTCCTCGTAGCTCGGCTGGTCGGTTCCGGGGAAGTCCAGGCCCCCCGCCAGCCCGTCCGCTTCCGACTGGTAGTAGCGACGGGCGTAGCGCAGCGCGAACAGGGTCTGGATCAGCAGCCAGTTGGCCGTCAGGGCGCCGAGGGCCAGCAGGATGTGCAGCCAGCGCCTGGGGCCCTCCATGCCCGCGGTGGCGTCGGAGACCAGCAGCACCCCGACCAGGCTGATCCAAACGGTCAGGGTGAGCAGGACGTAGATCGCGCGTGCCCCTGGATCGTCGCGCTGGGCCCGCCAGCGGGTGTGGTGCGCGTCCAGCCGCGCCAGTCCGCCCCAGGTGAGGCCCAGATAGACTAGACAAGCCACGAGCCAGCCCGCCAACAGGCGTGACTCCCACAGGTCGAGGGGGACCAGCAGGGCCGAAGCCAGACCCAGACCCGCGGCGAGCAGGCCTTTGTGCCAGGCATGGAGGAAGGCGAGGGGGTGGATGCCGGCTTGGTTCAACGGTCGGCCCTTCAGTCACCCCGGTAAGCGAAGGGGTCGAAGAGCGGAACCTGTAGGGCGGCGAAGTCCGCGACATTTCGGGTCACCACCGTCAGGCCATGAACCTGGGCGGTCGCCGCGATCATCGCGTCCTCATACAGCGTGTCAGATCTTCGATGCATCAGCCGAGCCCATAAACGGAAGGCCCGGGCGTCCATCGGAAGCACCTGGTAGGTCGAAGCGACGAGGTCAAGCCAAGCCTCGATCTCCGCCGCCTTCTGGGCGTCTTGCTCCCGCGTCAGCTCAATGCCGGCCTGAATCTCCCCAAGGGTTACCGCCGACACCCGGAGCGCCCCATCCTCGACGGATTGCAGCCACGCCACGACGGCGCCATGAGGGCGTGGCTTGCGCAATTCGGAGACCACATTGGTATCCAGCAGGAACATGCCCATCAGCGGACCAGGTCACCTGGCCGGCGGCGCGCGTGCCCGCGTTCCGGAATCTTCAGCTCGCCACGTGCGGTGTCACTAAGAAGCAGCTCCTTCAGCGACGGTCGCGCGGCCGCCTGCAGGCGACGCCACTCATCCACCGGTACGAGAACCGCAGCCTCGACGCCTCGTTTGGTGACCATCTGTGGCCCTTCCGCGATGCAAGCGTCTAAAAATTCGCTGAATTTGGCCTTTGCCTCTTGTACTGGCCAGCGCTGCATCTTCGGGACTCCTGACTAGTTCTCTGACCAGCCTATTTGAGGCGCCCTAGGCGAGTCAAGGCACTTCGCGAGGTATGGGCTTCCTGCGAACACCCGTCCCCGAGGACCGCAGCGCTCGCCGTTGGCTAACCTCACCGCGCCGGGGATGCGGTTGCCTTGCGGCTCAAGGCCTCCAAGGTGTCGGCGATGTCTCGGCTCAGGGTCGCCAAGGCTCGGCTGTGGGCGGCAGCGAGGTCCGCGTAACCGGACCCGCTGACGGGCTCCCGCACCCGGGTGCGCCCGGTCTCGGTCCGTCCATCCTCGGTCCGGCGCACCGTCCACACCGCCCCCAGGGTGGCGGCGGAGCCGGGGGCGGAGTCGAATTGCTGTACCTCGATGGTCACGCCGTAGGCGGAATCCCCGGACGTCCGATCGGGGAACAGGGTCACCCGGGGGGTGCCGAGCAGGGCCGCCAGGTTCTCCGCCACCACAGAGGCGATGGCGTCCCCCAGGGGGGAGGCCCAGCGGTTGTCTTCCTCCAGCCGGACCTGATTGGGTCCCTCGGCGATCACCATCTGGGGCCGATCCACCTGGGCGGGTATGGAGACGGGGCCCACCACCACGGTGATCTTGGGGGCCTGGGCCCCGGGAGGCAGGTTGGAGCTGAGTGTGTAGAAGCGGGCGGGCGTCGAGGCGCACCCGATCACCAAGACGCCCAGCAGTGCGGCGGTTACGAGTCGGCCGATCATCAGTCCCCCTTGTCCTTGCCCCGGATCAGGGCCGACGGGTTACGTTCCAGGTAGTCGCTCAAGACCCGCACGGCCCGTGCCGCCCGGGTGATCTCGATCAAGGCCGCGCGCAGCTCCTGCTGGGCGGCGCTGTTCCCGTTCAAGAGGCTCTGATCCGTATCCTTGAGGACCCGCTCGGCGACCGCCACGGCGCCGCGCAGCCCCGTCATGGTCTTGTTGAGCTCGGGCAGGGTCTTGGCGTCGGCGTTCTTGAGCAGTTGGTCCAGGTTCTTGAGCGAGCTGTCGAGCTTCTGGCCGAGGGGCTTGAGCGGCAGCTCGTCGACCTTGGCCAGGATGTCGTGCACCTGATCCAGGATGCCGGTCGCCTTGGACTCCAGGTCCGCGAGTCCGCCGGGGGTCACCGGGAGCTCGAGGGGGTCCTGGGTCCAGTCGATCGTTGGCTTGGGGGCGTCGGGCTCATAGTCCAGCGCCACATAGCGCTCGCCGGTGAGCAGATTGCCCGTGCGCAGTTGCACACGCAGGCCCAGGTCCTCGATCTGATGGCGAACCAGCTTGATCCGCTCCTCCTCCCCGGCGCTTACCAAGGCCCTGCCCAGTGCCTCCTGCCCCGGCGTGAGCTGGGCGATCAACCGCTCGGGGAAGAAGGTGATGAGGAGACGGGGGCGAAAGGCCTGGGTCTCCGGATCCAGGGTCAGACCGAGCTCCGCGACCTCGCCGGCCCTGACCCCCAGGATCTTCACCGGTGCCCCCACCTGGAGTCCGTCGAGCGTATCGGTGTAGATGACATAGCGCCGCGCGACGGGATCGGGCTGCTTCAGGGCGCTGGCCTGGCCCCCGAAGAGCGTGAAGACGGCGTCCTCCTCGGCCGGGCCGGCCGCCGAGAGGAAGTTCGGCACGTCGAAGGCCACTCCGCCCGCGAGCAGCGACACCAGGGACTGGGTCCGCACGTTGAGGCCCTCCGCGGTGAGTGAGACGTCGATCCCACTGGCATCCCAGAACCGGGTCTCGGGGGTGACGTACCGCTCAAAGGGGGTGAAGACGAACACCGTGATGTCGACCCCGGAGCCGTCCGCCGCCAGGGCGTAGGAGGCCACTTCCCCGACCTTGAGGCGGCGGAAGTACAGCGGGGCGCCGATCCCGATGGAGCCCAGGTCTGGTGCCTTCAGGACGAAGCGCCGGCCGGGCTGGTCGGTGATGGCGGGGGGGGTGTCAAGCCCGACGAAGCGGCGCTTCTCCCTGGTCGACTTACCGGGCTGGAGCCCGATGTAGTTGCCCGAGATCAGGGTGCCGAGACCCGAGACCCCACTCAAGGTCACCCGCGGCTCCACGATCCAGAACCGGGTGTCGTCCACCAAGAGACCCGCGGCGCTGCGGTCCATCTTGACCGTCAGCTCGACCTTGGAGAATTGGTCGGCGAGCCGGACTGCCGTGACCTGCCCGATCTCCACGTCCTTGTACTTGACGAAGGTCTTGCCCGGCTGGACGCCGGAGGCGGCCTGGAACAGGAGGGTGATGGTGGGTCCCTCGGTCAGGATCCGCTGCACGGCGATGCCGATGGCCACCGCGGCGGTGAGGAGCGGGATGAACCAGACGATGGAGAGCCGCCCCTTGCGGCGCGGCGGCTCGAGGGTGGCCTGGGGCAGGCCGTCGATGGGGAGGGACTCAGGCACGCGGGGATTCTACCTCGGTTTGGTCCCACAGTAGCCGCGGGTCCAGGGACTCCGCCGCAAACATGGTGAGCACCACCACCGAGGCGAAGAACAGGACCCCGAGTCCGGGCTCAACGGACATCAGGGGACTGAGCTGCACCAGGGCGACCGTGAAAGTGGCGACGAAGACGTCCAGCATGGACCAGGGTCCCACCAGCCGGACCATCCGATGCAGGCGCATGCGCTGGGACTCCCCCCCGCGCACCCCTCGCTGCACCGCAATCAGGAGCCACACCAGGGCAATCAGCTTGCCGAGCGGGATCATGAAACTCGCGACCAGCACGATCAGGGCCAGGGGCCAGGACCCCGACTCGTATAGGAAGACCACCCCGCCCAGGATGGTGTCGGGGGTGGTGGCGCCCAGCGCATTGGTGACCATCACCGGCAGGGCATTGGCGGGGATAAAGCACACGGCCGCGGCGATCGCCAGTGCCCAGGTGTGCTGGATGGAGTCGCGGTGTCGAACATGGAGCTCGGAGCCGCAGCGGGGGCAGAAGCCAGGCTCTTGCGGGCTCGCGGCGCGCGAAAGCAGTCCGCAGGTGGCGCAGGAGACGAGCCCCTGGCGCGCGGCGGAGCGGGCAGGAACCATCACTAGGGTGCCGTCCTGCCCCGCGGCGCCGTGCCGGCGTCTGGGGATCGTTGGGGATCGATCGCCGCGGCCCAGGTTATGCGCGCCCAGGCTTCCCGGGGGTCGAAGCTCACGGCGAGGGACGCCAGCAGGATCAGGAGGGCGCCAGTGGAGTAGAGCCCGATCCCCGCCTCCACGCTCGCCAGGTCCGCGATCTTGACCAGGGCCACCAGGATGCCGAGCAGCATCACCTCCGGCAGGGACCAGGCGTGGCTGTGCTCCGCCAGGCGCAGCAGTTGGCCGGCCCAGGCGGGGGCCGGGGGGCGCCGAACCGCGATCAGGACCGTGATCATGAGGGCCAGATAAGCGGCGGGGGCGATGGCCGT
>JBGSUY010000196.1:0-10142 GCA_041753195.1 Chromatiaceae bacterium | reverse complement strand
CACCACCGCACTCAGACGCCCCCGGGTCAGCTTCCGGCTCAGCACCGCCCGCCCCTCTCCATCCACCGCGTACAGATGGAAGCTGCGCTTGGCCAGGTCGATGCCCACGAACCTGATCACGCGCTCTCTGCTAACCTCTTTCATTGGTCTGCTCCGCTACCTCGGTGTCGACGGCGTTTGCTCAACGCGTCGATTGTGCCCCCATCGGGCCGATTGGAGGAGCGGGGCGGACCATCCCATTACCTGCGGCTCGGGGACCACGGCCTACGTGGCTGAGCAGTGGGGCCGGC
The DNA here is from genome assembly GCA_041753195.1 of Chromatiaceae bacterium. Taxonomy (GTDB): domain Bacteria; phylum Pseudomonadota; class Gammaproteobacteria; order Chromatiales; family Chromatiaceae; genus Thiodictyon. The sequence continues at coordinate 9,852 of JBGSUY010000196.1, read as the reverse complement.
GCTGGATCACCTGCGACACCTCCCGGGTCCCGCTGGCCCTGGCCCGGCAGCGGCTCCTGACCGCCACCTTCCCCTGGTACGAGTTGAAGGAGCCGGCCCGCGGCCCGGCCGGCGGCTTCGTCTACAAACGCAAGCAGAACAAGAAGGGCGAGGAGGTCGGCGGCCTGGTCCCGCGCATCACGCTGAAATCGATCGCCAACGCCGAGGATCCCGAGACCGTCACCCTGGTGGACCGCCCGGAGGTCAACACCAAGGTCACCCGGGTCTGCGGGCGCTTCACGGTGGAGGGCACGGTCCAGGCCGCGCGGTCGGTGGACGATACCCCTCACCCCGGCCCTCTCCCGGGCGGAGAGGGGGAAGAGTGGCGCGTCGCAGACGCCCCCACTCAAAACGAAAAACGAACAACTCAAAACACCTACCCCGAAAACCCCCGCCTCTACCTGGACCGCATGATCGAGGTTCTGCGCCAGAGTCATACCCTGCGCCTGCCGGAGAACGAGACCCTCGGTCTGGAGAAGGTCCGTGCCCTGTCCGGGGAGGAGTTCGAGCACCTGCAAGCGGAGGCGGTGCTTCAGAACGGCAAGAGCCAGCGCGTCGGTATCGTCTTCGGCCCGGAGCACAGCGCCATCGACTCCTCCCTCGTCATCGAGGCCCATCGGGAGGCGTACAGCAACGGGTTCGACCTACTCTGCCTGTTCGGCTTCGCGATCGAGGCCAAGGCCCGGGAGCTGATCGGCAGCAAACGCGACGAGCGGCGCAAGCTGAAGCTGCGGTGCATCTACGTCAACGTCACGCCGGACGTGGTGATGTCGGACCTGTTGAAGACCAGCAAGTCGTCGGAGGTCTTCTCGGTTACCGGGCTGCCGGATGTGGAAGTTTTTCGTTTTGAGTTTTTAGTTTTTAGTGGGGGAGCAGGAGAGCGGTATGTCCACTGGCCGACCTTCTCGCAGCTATCGGGATTTGATCGTCTGGCAGAAGTCCATGGCCTTGGTGCAGCGGATCTACACCTCTACGCGCTCCTTTCCCAGGGACGAGCAGTATGGCGTTACCTCGCAGATGCGGCGGGCTGGGATTTCGCTAGCGGCCAATATCGCGGAAGGACAGGCACGGAACAGCATTGGGGAGTTTCTGCAATTCCTTGGGATCGCTCGGGGCTCCCTCGCGGAATTGGAGACTTTGATCATGATCTGCGAGCCCTTGGGCTACATTCCCTCGCAGACTGCCGGCGAGCTATTGACCGACTGCGACTAGATCCAGCGGTTGCTCGCAGCCTTGATGCAATCGCTAAAAACGAAAAACTAGAAACCAAAAACTGCGACCACAGGTCTCTCCACCAAGTACGGCTTCTCGGTCTCGACATCTTCCGCCCCCGCGACCTGGAGACCGAGTCCATCGCCGCGGACAACCTGCCCTGCTGGATGTTGGATACGGACTACAACGGCATGGTCTTCATGGCCCGGCAGGTCTTCTTCCCCAAGACCTCGGCCTGGGACAACCTGGAGAAGTCGCTGCGCGGGCGCTTCGCCGATGGCGTCTGGGCACACCTGGCCGGAACCGAGAGCGAGCCCTTCGCCGCAGGCACCCACCGCCAGATCGCCGTCAAGGTGATCGACGAACGGGGCAATGAGCTGATGGTGGTGAAGGGCCTGAGGGGATGAGGTGATCCCTCGGATCAAGGCTTTCCAATGATGGGATGGGGAGGGCGTTTCCCGTGAACCAAGACTATGTCGACGACGAATTAGGATGGCACATTCGAGTCCGTCCCAGCGAAGGGGGGCTCGATTATGCATACACCAACCTCGCGACCGGCGAGACTATCGAAGGCTGGGCGATGAAAGAAGCCTTCCTCCCGCCGCGGGAGGAGATTGCCCGACACGTCGCCGAGAAGAATCGGTATGCGGAATTGCGTGAAGCGGGCGTGCTGGGATGCCAAATCAGCCGGAGGATCATGGAAATGGTCGCCCTTCTCCATGAACGTGGATTCGAATCGCTTTACCTGGACCCGGTGATGGCCCCGCACGGGATGTGCTGGCGGTACGTGATCGGCGCCATGGTCGAAGGAACATGGCTTCATCCGGATTGCGGGTTTGGTGAGGGCGCGTGCGTCCGTGGGTCGATCTGCGGAGGCCATGACCAGGAGATTCTCTGGGCCAAGTGTACCGACGGGTTGGTCGCGCTGGCCGATGGGTTCCTTTCCAGTTATCTCAGTCTCGCGGCCTCCGCAAGGCAGGCAAATGCCAAATACGTCGCGTGGTACCGCGAGATGCTGGAGGCCACGGGACCCGAAGGTGTCCTGATATTCTCGTGCGAATACGGCCCCGACCACGAGTACGCGTTCACGTTGGATGAGCGGAAAGACTTCAGGATGGCGTTACCACCTGGGTTTGTAAATCGCACAATTTATTAGCCCCGTTCTCGGATTTCTAATTGCACTTCCCCAACCAAGCAGTCCACCCTATCGCAAGACGAGCTCATGACCCTGAAACTGATGATGCATTGCGCAATCTGCAAGTTGGGCGGGACCTACCCGGGCGTGGCGACTGTGACCCCGGGGCGCACCGGCGCGACCGTGGTCATCAACGGGGTGCCGGCCCTGATCTGCGCCAACTGCGGCGAGTATTACCTGGACGAGGCCATGGCGGAGCGGGTCCTCGCGATGGCGGAGCGCCCCGTTGCAGAGGGCGCCGAAGTTGAGGTTCGACGATTCGCTGCCTGATCGAGAGGTGCCCAAATGACCCAAATCGCAATAGACCTTCCTGACGGCGCGTTTGCGGCCCTGCGCAAGGACCCGCAGGAGATGGGACGAGAGCTGCGCTTGGCCGCAGCGGCCAAGTGGTACGAGCTGGGCCTGGTGTCCCAGGAGCGCGGCGCCGAGATCGCGGGACTGACCCGGGTGGAGTTCATGCACGCCCTGGGCCGCCTCGGGGTATCGCCCTTCCAGGAAGACCTCGACGAGATGGCATCCGATGGGGACTGAAGCCGTCGTGGTCAACGCCTCGCCCCTGATCGCCCTGTTGGGCATTGACCAGGAGGGATGGCTGCCGGCCCTGTTCAAGGAAGTCTACGTGCCCCAGGCGGTGCTGACGGAGGTCGTCGCGGGCGCGGCCAAGGACCCGAACGCGGCTCGGCTGGATGTGCTCCCGTGGCTCCGCGCAGTCGAGGCGGTTGCGATCCCCGACTCGGTGCAGGGGTGGGGACTGGGGCATGGCGAGTCAGCGGTGCTTGCGCTGGCCGCACAAGCCCCGGGTACGCGGGCGCTCCTGGACGACCTCGCCGCTCGGCGCTGCGCCCGCTTCCTGGGGGTACCGGTGATAGGTACCGGCAAGGTCTTGGTGCTGGCAAAGCAGCGCGGCCTGATCCTGTCCATACGCGAGCAGATCGACCGACTTGTGGCTGCGAGCTTCCGTCTGTCCGAGCGACTGATTGCTCAGCTCCTGACCGCTGCGGGGGAGACGAGTGCCCCCAGCACGGCGTCGCCCTGACGCGGTGCCGGACTCGATACCCCATTCCGTCTCGCCAAAGGACGCAGCCGTGACCGCACCGCCCACCGCCCCCAACGAGGTCGAGAACCCGATCATCAACTCGCCCTTCGCCGAGCCGCGCCAGCACTGGCAGATCGAGAAGGCCAAGGTGCCGGTGAAGGCAGCCGGCCGGCGTCCGGCGAGCTACTTCTACCGGGTCCCGGACAGCGCCGGGCGGGGTCGCAGGCAGCGGGTCCAGCTTTCGCTCACGGAGGATCTGGCGGTCGGACAGCAGGAAGATCTGTACCTGGTCAACTGGATTCGCGGTCGTCTGGCGGAGTGGCGCGCGGCGGGCTGGCCCGGGGCCAGCGGCGTGACGCGGGAGTTGCTGCGGCTGTGGCGGGCGGGGAGCGATCAGCGGGCACAGCGGCTGTTCTTCGCCCAGGTCGAGGCTGCGGAGACCATCATCTTCCTGGTCGAGGGGGCCGACACCTTCAAGAAAGGGATGTCGCCGATTCCGGTGGACGAGCCTGGAGCGGTGGCGAAGGCGGCTGGGTTTCGCGCCTTCACCCGCTACGCCTGCAAGATGGCGACCGGCACCGGCAAGACGACGGTCATGGGCATGCTGGCGGCCTGGTCCATTCTGAACCGGGTGGCGGAGCCCACTGACGATCGCTTTTCCGACACCGTGCTGGTGGTCTGCCCCAACGTGACCATCCGCGAGCGCCTGAAGGAATTGGACCCGGCCCTGGGGGACCTGAGCCTCTACCGTACCCGCCAACTGGTCCCTCCCCAGCGCACGGAGGAACTGCGCCGGGGCGAGGTGATGATTGCCAACTGGCATCGGCTGGCCAAGAAGGAGTCCAGCTCGGTCAACGGCGACTCGGCCCGGGTGGTGAAGACCGGCGAGGCGACGGAGGTGGTGAAGAACGCCGGCAAGTCCAACGAGACGGTCGAGACCCGCTGGTTCGAGTCGGACCGCGCCTGGTTCCGGCGCATCCGCCAAGAGCTGGGCTCGGGCCGCGGGCGCAGCCCCCACTGGCTGGTCTTCAACGACGAGGCCCACCACGCCTATCGGCGCGGCGATGGCGCGGAGGCCGTCTCCCTGGACGAGGTGGAGGACGAGGACCGCGGGGCGCTGGCGAAGAAGAACGCCCGTGAGGCGACCGTCTGGATCGAGGGCCTCGACCGCATCAACAAGCTGGCGGGCGGGGGCCGTAAGAAGGGCATTCGGCTATGCGTGGATCTGTCGGCCACGCCCTTCTACATCCAGGGCTCGGGCAACGAGGTCGGAAAGCCGCTGCCCTGGGTGGTGTCGGACTTCGGACTCCTCGACGCCATCGAGTCCGGCCTGGTGAAGGTGCCCCAGTTGCCGACCCGGGACATCACCGGGGCCGACGAGGCGAGCTACTTCAACGTCTGGCGCTGGGTCGAGCACCTGGCGGAGAAGGACGGCCACGGCACCAAGCTGACGCCAGAGCTGGTGATGACGTACGCCACGGCACCCATCAATCAGTTGGCCCAGGACTGGCACGCCCGGTTTCTGGAGTGGCAGAGGCAGCAGGCGGGGGAGCTGCACCCGGTACCGCCGGTATTCATCGTGGTGTGCCGGGATACCAAGGTGGCGGGCGCGGTCTACGACTGGCTGGCCGACGGCAAGGGCGCCGCCGACGCCCCACCCTGGTTCCGCAATGCGCCGGGGCAGGAGCTGACGGTCCGCATCGACTCCAAGGTGGTGGAGGACATGGAGGAAGGGGGCACCAAGGACGAGACCCGGCGCCTGCGGTTCATCCTGGACACCATCGGCAAGAAGACCTGGCCGGGCGGCAAGGTGCCGGAGGAGTGGTCGGAGCTGGTCCGCAGGAACAACGAGAAGGCGGCCAGTTCGGATCAAGGCGAGGACGATGAGGACGCGGACGGTGGAACGGTCTACCGGTGGATCGACGAGCGCATCCCGCCCGGGCGGGACATCCGCTGCATCGTCTCGGTGGCCATGCTGGCGGAGGGCTGGGACGCTAACACGGTGACCCACATCGTGGGCTTAAGGCCGTTCGGGTCCCAGCTCCTGTGCGAGCAGGTGGTCGGCCGGGCGCTCCGCCGCCTGAGCTACGCCCTGAACGAGGAGACCGACCAGTTCGAGGAGGAGGCGGCCAAGGTCTTCGGGGTGCCCTTCGAGCTGGTGCCGTTCAAGGTGAGAAAGGGGAAGGAGCAGCCACCAACGCCGCCGCCGAGGCACATCTTCAGCGTTCCCGAGAAGTCCGGCTTCGAGATCGAGTTCCCCGTCGTCGAGGGCTACTTCAGCCCGGGCGCGGCCGGCTTCCATCTGGACTGGGCGCTGATACCGACCCTGACCATAGACCCACTGGAAATCCCGGATCGGGTGCAGCTCAACCCGCTGACGGCGCCGGAGGGATCGCTGTCCGCCTACGGTCCTGGCGAGAAGCCGCTGATGACGCTGGAGGAGTGGCGCGGGCGGTTTCGGGACCAGCAGGTCGCCTTCCGCCTCGCCCGGGAGGTGGTGCGCCGCTGGCAAGCGGAGCAGGGCGCGCCGGGCTCCGACGACGACCATGCCCTGCCGGCCCAAACCCTCTTCCCCCACGTGGTGAGTGCGACCAGGCGCCTCTTGGCGGACCGCACCAAGCTGGTCTGCAAGGGCAGCAGTCAGCCGGTGGACGTGCTGCTGGTGAACAAGTACGCGCAGACCGCGGTGGACCACCTGTTCGAGGCCCTGCGCCGGGGCAAAAAGACCGAGCAGACGGAGTTGCCGCGCATCCCAAACGGCTCGGCTGGACGCGGGTCTACCAGCTTCGTGGACTTCCACACCACCAAGCCGATCTATCCCGCGGACAAGTGCCACCTGAACGCCATGGTGGCGGACACCAAGACGTGGGAGCAGTCAGCCTCCTTCGCACTCGACACCCACCCGGCGGTGGCCCGCTGGGTCAAGAACGAGCACCTGGGCCTGCGCATCCCCTACCACAGGCACGGCGTACCGGCGGCTTACATCCCGGACTTCATCGCCGTTTTGGTCGCTGGCCTAACCCTGCTGATCGAGATCAAGGGTCAGTACGGGGACGATGCGGACCTGAAGGCCAAGGCCGCGGAGCGTTGGGTGGCAGCGGTGAACCGCGCCGGAGGATTCGGGACCTGGCGGTATGGGGTGGTGACGGACCCGCCGGCGTTGATGAAGCTCCTCGACGGGGTGAATCCAGACCACTCTGCGCGCATCCATGCGACGTTAACTCTCTGATTTGTTGGTGCCCAGGGGCGGAATCGAACCACCGACACGGGGATTTTCAGTCCCCTGCTCTACCAACTGAGCTACCTGGGCGTGAGGGAATGGGCAACGGCGGCGGGTGGTGGACTCCAACCTGGTGGGCTAACCGTTGCGCAAGGCGGGGTATTTAAGCGGAGAGCCCCGGGGGCGTCAAGCCGCGCGAGGCCCGCGCGTCACGAAACAGCCATAACAACCGCTCGGTCCGTTGCTAGAATAGCCGGGTTTACCGGCACCGTAACCAGGAAGCCTTGTCCATCAATGGCTTCGACAACCTCGAAGATCCGCACCGGGAGCCTGTCATGAACGAACCCCTTGCCCAGCCCCGACTCGACGACGAACTGGAGCCCGAGAGCCCGGCGCAGGCGGCACCGCCCCTGGCGGTGGAGGTCAACCTCGACGATCCCAGCCTCTATCTCAACCGGGAGCTGACCTGGCTGGACTTCAACCGGCGCGTGCTGCACGAGGCGGACGATGCCCGCACCCCGCTGCTGGAGCGGGTCAAGTTTCTGGCCATCGTCAGCAACAACTTAGACGAGTTCTTCATGAAGCGCATCGGCGGCCTGAAACAGCAGATCGCCGCCGGAGTGCACACGCCGAGCCTGGACGGGCGCACCCCCACCGAGCAGCTCAAGCTCTGCCAGGCAACGGTGCGGGACATGCACGCGGAGCAGAAGCGAATCCACGACGAGTTGATGGACCTGCTGGCGAAGCGGGACATCCGGATCACCAAGGTCGCGGATCTGTCGGCGGATACACGGGGGCGCCTGCGCGAGTACTTCCGCGGCAATATCTTCCCCATGCTGACGCCGCTGGCAATGGACCCGGCCCACCCCTTCCCCTTTATCTCCAACCTGGGCCTGAACCTGCTGGTCACCCTGCGCTTCCCCGGCGGCAGCGAGGTCTATATGGCCCGCGTCAAGGTGCCGGTGAGCCGGGACGTCTCCAAGCGCTTCATCCCGGTGGAGGGCGGCAACACCTTCGTCACCCTGGAAGACCTGATGGCCGCCAACCTGGACATGCTGTTCCCGGGGATGGAGATCGACTCCGCGGAGATCTTCCGGGTCACCCGCAATGCGATCGTGGAGCCCAACACCGAGGCCGCCAACGACCTGCTAGAGCTGATCGAGACGGAGCTGCGCGAGCGTCATTTCGCCCCCATCGTTCGCCTCGAGGTGCAGGAGGGCACGGACCCGGTCCACCGTGGCATGCTGGCCGCGGAGCTCGGCCTCAACGAGGAGCAGGACGTCTTTGACGTCAAGGGCATGATGCAGCTCCGGGACCTCTTCGAGATCGCCGGGCTCGACTTCCCGGACCTCAAGGACCCACCCCACCGCCCGGTGGACCACCCCTTGCTGGCCAATGATCGGCGCAACATTTTCCACATCATCCGGGAAAACGGGCCCATCCTGCTCCAGCACCCCTATCAGCCCTTCAGCACCTCGGTGGAGCGCTTCCTGCGCAACGCCGCCGAAGATCCCAAGGTGCTGGCCATCAAGATGACCCTGTATCGCACCTCCGCCGGGGTCATCCTGGACTCGCTGATCCAGGCGGCCCGTAACGGCAAGCAGGTGGCGGTGCTGGTGGAGCTCAAGGCACGCTTCGACGAGGCGGCCAATATCCAATGGGCGCGTAGGCTGGAGGCGGAGGGCATCCATGTCAACTACGGGGTGCTGGGACTCAAGACCCACAGCAAGCTGATCTTCGTGGTGCGGCGCGACTACTCGCAGCTACGGCGCTACTACCACATCGGCACCGGCAACTATCACCCCGGCACCGCCAAGCTCTATACAGACTTAGGGATGCTGGGCTGCGACGAGGACATCGGCCAGGACCTGACCGAGCTCTTCAACTATCTCACCGGCTACTCCCCGCCGCCGTCCTACCGCAAGATCCTGGCCGCGCCCTATACCCTGAAGCGCGGGCTAATCGATCGCATCAATCGCGAGATCGAGTGCCACAAGTCCCAAGGGGATGGGCACATTCAGATGAAGATGAACGCCCTGGAGGACGCGGAGATCACCCGCGCACTCTACAAGGCGAGCCGCGCCGGGGTGCGGGTGGACCTGATCGTGCGCGACACCTGCCGCTTCCGTCCCGGGCTGCCGGGGATCAGTGAGAACGCCCGGGTGATCAGCATCGTGGGGCGCTTCCTGGAGCACGCCCGGATCATCTATTTCAGGAACGGCGGCGAGGAGGAGTACTTCATCGGCTCCGCGGACATGATGGGCCGCAACCTGGAAAGTCGGGTGGAGGTCCATGCCCCGGTGGAGAACCCGGAGCTGCGCCAGGAGCTGCGCCTGATCCTGGACGTCCAGCTCGCCGACCAGCGCACCGCCTGGGACATGGACAGCGAGGGCGACTATACCCAGCGCACCCCCACCGAGGAGAACGCCAAGGGGGCCCAGGAGACCCTGGCGGGCGTGGCCGAGAAACGCCTCGCCGCCGCCGGCAAGCACAAGGAGAAAAAGATCCGCTCGCGCCTCTTGAGCCACTTCCAGTGGCGGCTGCGGGGCAAGGAGCAGGAGGGCGGTAAGTAGCGCCTAGGCCCGGGGGCGTGGAGGTCCCAGCTAGTCCGTGAGGACACTCTACTACGACTGCTTCGCCGGCATCGCCGGCGATATGCACCTGGGGGCCCTGCTGGACCTGGGGGTGGAGGAGGCGCATCTGCGCGCCGAGCTGTCCAAGCTCGGCGTGCCAGGCTGGGACCTGTCTGTCCTGCGCACGCGTCGTGGCGGAATCGCCTCCACCCTCGCCGAGATACTGACCTGCGAGGCCGCCCCACCCCACCGCCACCTCTCCGACATCCTGGCGATCCTGGACGCGAGCGGACTAAGCCCCGGCGCCAAGCGGCGCAGCCAGGCCGTCTTCCGCCGGCTCGCCGAGGCGGAGTCCAGGGTGCACGGCATCCCGGTGGATGCGGTGCACTTCCACGAGGTCGGGGCGGTGGACACCTTGGTGGACATCGCCGGCGCCGCCATTGCCCTGGAGCGCTTGGCGCCGGACCGGATCCTCTGCTCAACCGTGGAGCTCGGCTCCGGCCTGGTCCGCTGCGCCCACGGCACCCTGCCGGTCCCAGCGCCCGCCACCGAGGAACTCCTGCGGCACGCCCCTACC
>JBGSUY010000195.1:0-2027 GCA_041753195.1 Chromatiaceae bacterium | reverse complement strand
GCTGGCGTATTGGGGGTCCACCTCGAACCCGTCCTGGGCGAGCGCGATGGCGGGGGCCAGGGTCTGGGTCAGGGGCAGGCGCCCAAAGCGCTCGCTCAGATGGACCAGAGCCGCCGGGACGCCGGGGATGCCCGCCGCCAGGGGCCCATCCAGGGCGAGACTGGGGACGAATCGGCCCTCCGAGTCCAGGAAGAGGTCCCGGTGGGCAGACAGGGGGGCGCGCTCGCGCCCGTCAATCATCAACTCATGGCCGTCGGATGCACGGTGCAGCAGCCAGAATCCACCACCCCCCAGCCCCGATCCGTAGGGCTCAACCACGGCGAGGGCGGCACTCACGGCCACCGCCGCATCGAAGGCATTGCCCCCCGCCGACAGGATGTCGATCCCTGCCTGAGTCGCGGCGGGGTGGGCCGTGGCGACGGCCGCCCGGGATGGTCGAGCCGTCCCCGCCTGGCAGGCCCAGGCCGTCAGCAAGAGGGGGAGTAAAAGCAGGGGCCTCCAGCGGAGGCCCCTCAGGTGCAAGGTCATGGAGAGGGCGAGACGGAGTCGGGAGGATCAGGCCCCGCTGGTAATGCGCTCGTATTTTGCCTGCAGCTCCGCCTCGGTTTCCTCGTGGGCCGGGTCTTTGATGATGCAATCCACGGGGCAGACCTCAACGCACTGGGAGGTCTCGTAGTGACCGACGCACTCGGTGCACAGGTCCGGGTCGATCACGTAGATCTCGTCCCCCTGGGAGATGGCGCCGTTCGGGCACTCGGGCTCGCACACGTCGCAGTTGATGCATTCGTCGGTGATCAGCAATGCCATGGCTCGACTCCTAAAACTTCGGATCTGAACTGGTCTGCACTGGGGGCGCTCTGGGTAGCGGAGGGACTCTTCTCAAGGATTTAGTAGGCGATGGCCGAGTTCCATTTCAAGGGCCCAGCCCGGGACAGGGTGCGCAAATGTTATCCAAACCGCTCGCGCAGTGCAGCCTGCACCACGGGGGCCACGAAGGGAGTCACGTCACCCCCCAATCGGGAGATCTCCCGCACCAGGGAGGAGGAGATATAGGCGAAGCGCTCGTCCGGAGTGAGGAACAGGGTCTCGATATCCGGGGCCATGCGCCGGTTCATCCCGGCCAGTTGGAACTCGAACTCGAAGTCCGAGACCGCCCGCAGTCCCCGCATGATGACGCTGACCCCGAGCTGGCGGGTGAAGTTCACCAGGAGACCGGAGAAGGAGACGACCTCGACGTTAGCTCGATCCTGGACCACCTGCTGAACCAGGTGGACCCGCTCCTCGGTGGTGAAGGCCGGGGTCTTGGCCGTGTCCGCGGCCACCGCCACCACCACCCGGTCGAACAGGCGCGCGGCCCGCAGGATGAGGTCGCAGTGACCATTGGTCACTGGATCGAAGGTTCCGGGGTAGACCACGCTGCGCACTCGGGGGCCTCGTTGGGTGCCGGCTGGCGCGCCCCGGGGGAGGCGCCGCCCATCGGGTCGGACAGGTCCGCGACGATAGCACAGGGACCTGAGAAGGGGCAGCGGATCGGGCTCGACTAGGAATCGCGTGCGGCGGTGATCCCCCCGGTCCGGGGCTGAATCTGGGCCAGCGCATAGCGCACCTGTCCGGCGGCGCGGTCACGAATCAGCTTCCAGCCGTCCGGTAAGGTCGGCAATCCCGCGGCCAGGGCGGTCTCGAGATAGACCCGCGCCCCGGGTAGCAACCAGCCCTGGCGGTCAAGCAGCTCGCAGGCCGGCGCCAAGAGCCCGGCCGCGAACGGGGGATCGAGAAACACCAGGTCGAAAGGCCCGAATGCGGTCTGTCCCTCGGGGTCGGCGAGCCAGCGCAGCGCATCCGCCTGGACCATATGGACGCTGTCGGCCCCGAGAACACGGATGTTGTCCCGAAGCTGCCGCGCGGCCGGCTCCGAGCGCTCGATCAGGACCACCGAGGAGGCCCCCCGGGAGGCCGCCTCCAGGCCCAGGGCCCCGCTCCCCGCGAAGGGGTCCAGGCAGCGGGACCCCTCGATCACGGGGGCCAGC
>JBGSUY010000194.1:0-1926 GCA_041753195.1 Chromatiaceae bacterium | reverse complement strand
GACCGCAGCCGCGGCCACCCCCATGCGCTGGCCCACCGAGGACGAGATCCGGGTGCGTGCCTACGCGGTATTCGAGCGCAATGGCGGCGCGCAGGACCGGGCCTTGGACGACTGGTGCCAGGCCGAGCGCGAGTTGCTCGCAGAGTTCGGCCACGGAGCGGAACCCGGGACTGTCTAGCCCCGCGGGAGCGCAACGGATCAACCGATTCGAACGCTGGCTCGCCACCCTCCTCATTCCGCGGGGACGCTGCGAACTTCCTCCTCGCGTGGCTGCCGGGCGCCTGCGAGGGGACGCTTGAAGTAGTGCCAGACCCCCATCCAACTGCCACAGAAGGTCCAGCCCTCCTCTTCGAGCCCCCGCCGTTGTTTGCCGATCATCGGGCCGCCCAGACGCTTGTGTTCCCATTGCACGCGCAGGCCCGGTTCCTCCGGGCGCCTGAAATGCAGGAGCATCGGGCCGAAGCCCACGAGTTCCCAGCCGTCCGGACCCATTTGCTCGAGCACTCCGACCTCGTCGACAGCGGTCGCAAGGCGGTCGGAGTGCTCCCAGCTCGCCTGGCACAGAGCCATCTTCTCCTCCAGATCCACGGTGAAGACCTCCTCGACGGGCTTCTCGAACTGCCACGCGACTCGCAGGGCGAGGAGCAGGCTCGGCACGGTCTTGCCCGATTCGAGCGCGTGCACGGCCTGGCGTGACACGCCAATTCGCTTCGCCAACTCAGCCTGGGACCAGCCTCGCCCCTCGCGGAGGCTGCGGATTGTGCTGTTCAAGGCGTCTCCCCTCCCCCGGTCGCCATCACCCCTTCGCCGCTCTCCGTGAGCGCTGAACTTAGTATCGTCAATCTCGATTAACATGTAAAGTACTAATTACAAGTAATTCAAAGATTGCTTGTCGCCCCGACATTCATTCTTCATAATGCTTTGGAATAATTTGCTTTATGCGAATGGCGCGGTCAGTGGTGGTGGGCAACCGAGCATCCGGAGTTGGACTTGAAAAGCGGTGAGCCGCCGGCCGGACCTGGAGCTGAAGCCAGGGCGAGCTTCCTCGCGCTGATCCGGGTGGGAAACAGATTCAGCAGGACAAGGCAAGGGAACCCGTACGTTATGCCGCCGAAATTGTCCCTGGCTCCCCGATTGCAGTATCCCGGGCCATGGATACGCGCGCGATCACGCCGCCCGCCCCTTCACCCCGCCCTTCTGCCCCAACCCCAACTGCACCTACCACAACACCTTGTCCTCAGGCTGGCGCTTCAAGCGCGCCGGCTTCTTCCCCCGACTCATCACCCCCCACCGTATCCAGCGGTTTACATGTCTGCACTGCCGCCGCTCCTTCAGTTCACAGACCTTCGCCTCTACCTACTGGCTCAAACGTCCCGAGCTCCCCCAACTCATCTTCATGAAGGCCGTCGGAGGCATGGCCAACCGCCAGATCGCCCGCGACCTGCGCGCCGCTCCCTCCACCATCGACCGCCGCCTCGCCCGTATCGGCCGGCACTGCTTGCTGTTGCATACCCAGCTCACCGCCGGCGTCCGCCCCCAGGGCGATCTCGTCCTCGACGGCTTCGAGTCCTACGAGTTCAGCCAGTACCACCCCTTCCACCACCATCTCCTGATCGAGGCCGACACCAGCTTCTTCTGGCACTTCACCGACAGCCCGCTGCGACGCAAGGGACGCATGACCGACCAGCAGAAGCGCCGCCGGGACCAACTCGAACTGCAACTCGGCCGGCCCGACCCCGGGGCGGTCGAGAAGGATGTCCGTCACCTGCTCGAGGTCGTTGCGGGGCGTGAACCCGAGGTGACGCTCCGCAGCGACGATCACCGGGCCTATCCGCGGGCGATGCGCGGGCTGGCCTGCCGGTTCATCCACCTGATCACCCCCTCGACGGACCGGCGGGACGCGGACAACCAGCTGTTCGAGGTCAA
>JBGSUY010000193.1:0-6085 GCA_041753195.1 Chromatiaceae bacterium | reverse complement strand
GCGCAGGCGAGCTCAGGGGTGGCGCTGTCGCGGACACCCGCGGCGGATGGCTCATCAACGGGCGTCTTGGCGGCCGGAGTTGGGCTGGGGCGCGGATCCGGGGATGCGCTAGTTGCCGGGGCCTTGTCCTTGGCCGTGCCCGAAGTCATGCCAGACCGCTTCGCGGGCGTAGGCGGATACGCGGATGTTGGTGTGCCAAGTGCTGGGGTCGCGGAGCTCGTTGCTCCCCAATTGGACTCGGCGGGTCGAAAGGCCAGGGCCCGCAACAGCACCATCTCGAACCCAACGCGGGGGTCCGGTGCCAGGGGGAGGTCCTGCTGGCCGGTGAGCGCGATCTGGTAGTAGAGCTGGACATCCTCCGGTGCGAGGCGCTCGGCCAGTGCGGCGATCTGCGCCCGCTCGGGGTCGTCGGCGGGGATCAACGCCGGCACTTGCTGGAAGAGGGCGATCCGGTGCAGAAGGCTGATCAGCTCCTTGAGCAGCTCCCCGAAGTCCGGGGTCAGGTTATTGATGCGCTCGACCTCGGCCAACAGTCGGGCTCCGTCGCCATCCGCCAGGGCCGCTACCACCCCTAGGCCCAGCTCGCCGCTCAGGCTACCCAGCATGGTCCGGACCTCGGCCTCCGTCACCCGCCCGCCGCCGAAGGCGATGGCCTGATCCAGCAGGCTCAGACCGTCACGCATGCTTCCGTCGGCGGCGCGGGCCAAGAGCCCGAGGGCGGCGGGCTCATGGTCCAGCCCCTCGGTCTCCAGGACCTGTTGGAGCCGTGCGCGGATCTCCTCGGGCAGGAGCCGGCGCAGGTTGAACTGGAGACAACGGGACAGGACCGTCACCGGGACCTTCTGCGGGTCGGTGGTGGCGAGCAGAAACTTCACGTGGGGGGGCGGTTCCTCCAGGGTTTTCAACAGGGCGTTGAAGCTATGTCCGGAGAACATGTGCACCTCGTCGATCAGGTACACCTTGAAGCGGCCCCGGGCCGGGGCGTAGGGCACGTTCTCCAGCAGCTCCCGGGTTTGATCCACCTTGGTGCGGGAGGCCGCATCCACCTCCAGGAGGTCCACGAAACGCCCGCCGTCGATCTCGGTGCAGGCGCCGCAGGCGCCACAGGGCGTGGAGCTGACGCCCCGCTCGCAGTTGAGCGCCTTGGCGAGGATACGCGCCAGGGTGGTCTTGCCGACGCCCCGGGTGCCAGTGAAAAGATAGGCGTGATGTAGCTGATCCCGGTCCAGGGCATTGCCCAGTGCGCGCACCACGTGCTGCTGGCCCACCATGTCGGCGAAGGCCTTGGGGCGCCATTTGCGGGCGAGCACCTGGTAGGTCATGCGCGGGTCATTCCACCGATCGGGCTGCTGGGGATCCGCGAGAGTGTAACCCAAGGGACGGCGATCACAGCCGACCTCTGGATGAGAAGGGGCGGCGGTCCGCGCCAGCCACACCCCGGCGCCCGCATCGACCGCTGCGGCTGCTCCCTTCCGGGCCTGACCGGGTTCACGGTTTCGCGTCGCGGGGGGACCGACGCCGACCACCATTGGTGACGGGCCCAGAGCCGAACCCGTCCCGAGAGGGTAACAAAGTCCAGGGCAGCGACACAAACGGCGGTAGTTCGGTAACTCTTCGGATAGACTCGGTGCCCCAGTGGGAGTGGTCCCTCGGCGTGCTGTAGCGATTGATGTTTTTGCAACCCATGAAACCTGTCCGTAGAAGCGGGGCCTTGCGGAGGGGCCTCCTCGGCGGTCTGTGCGCCTTGTCGCTGGCCCCGTGGCCGGGCGGTCTGGCACAGGAGCCTCCGACGGAGCAGCGGCTCGAGCCGCCGGCTGAGGCCAAGGCGCCCCCTCAAGCCGAGCCACAGCCCCCGGCGCCTGCCTCCTCGGCGGCCACGGACCTATGGCAGCGGACCCGCGAGACGGCCGGGGACTGGTGGCAGCGTTCCCGCGATCTGGCGGAGCGCGCGATGCAGGACGCCAAGGGGCTGACGGCGGAGAATCAGGGCTTCGGACAGGTCTGGAAGGACCTGCTCCCCACGCTGGATCAGACCCTCACCCTGGAGGAGCGCCAGGCGAAGCTGCCGGAGAGCGCCTGGTTCGGGCCTGACCAGGCATCCAACCAGTCGAAGATCGACGGGTTGCTCGATGACGCGGTGGAGATCCTCTCCACCTCGCCCGTTCAGCGGTTCCGAGACCGCGTCCGTGCCCTTCAGGCTGAGATCGAGCGCGCCCGCGCCGACATCGCTGGCTACCGGCAGCGGCGGGTCTCCGCCCCGGTCGATTCCGCGGTCCAGCGGACCGTGGCGGATTACGACCGGCTCATCGCGGAGCGGGAGGCCGACATCCGGCGGCTCGGCGCGGAGCTCCAGGCGGTCAAGGGTGAATTTGGGGCCGCGGTGCGCTCGCTCGGGGTGGAGCTCAGCGACGAGCAGGTGGAGTTCCTGCTTTCCACCGTGGTGGGCGACAACATGGTGGATCTCGGTGTGCTCTTCGATAACGTCAAGTCCGTCACCGCCCAGCTGGAGCAGTTGGTGAGCGAGAGCGGGGAGGACCTGGCCAGCGCCCGGCGCTATTACGGCATGTATGTGGTGCTGTTGCGGGCGCTGTATCGGATGCACGTCCAGATCGAGGAGTCCATTGGCGAGCAGTATCTGCCCCAGATCGAGGACATCATCGCCCGCACCCAGTCCCTCATGGCCGAGACCCGCCGGTTACAGAAGCAGTCTCCAGGTAAGTTGGATCTCCTCGCCGCCAACCTCGAGGCCCAGCAGCTCACCCTGGAGGCGGCGGCCGTCTACGGGCAGTATCTGAGCGACCAGGCGGAACAGGTTCGCAAGGCCCGCGCCGAGTTGGACAAGGACATCGCCGCCGCCTGGAACACCTTCGAGACGGTGCGCGTCTCCGGGGAGCTGGTGGGTCTGGTGCGCTCCAGCCAGCGTCTGTTGGAGGGCCTGATGAGCCGCCAGGTGCCGGCGCTGCGGCCCTTCGAGAACCTGGAGCTGCGCCGGGAGATGGAGAAGCTCACCGAACAATTGCGCGCCACCCGCCCGGGCTGATTCGTGGTGGCACCCTGGCCGCCCAGGAGGGTTTGACCGGAGCCGCCGTGCCTCTGGACAATGACCTCCTACCAGCGGTCGATCAGATTGATCCCATGAACCTAATCCCATGAATGCCCCAGCGCAACGCACCCTCGTCTCCTTGAGCAGCATCCGCGAGGTCAAGCCGCTTAGCCTGATCTTCGAGCGTCCCATGGCCCTGCCGCCGGCCTTTTGCGACGCCGTGATCGCCCGTTTCGAGGCCCACCCGGAGCACCAGTACCGGGGGCGGGTGGGGCAGCTCCGCGCCGAGGACCCGGGGGTCAAGCGCACCACGGATCTGGTGGTGAGCAACAAGCCAGACTGGAAGGACGTGGATCAGATGTTCTTCCGCTCCCTGGCCGCCGCCATCAAGGAGTTCCGCGAGACCTACCCCTACTTCAAGGGGCCCTTCAAGGATGAGGGCTACCAGGTCCAGCGCTACCTGCCGGGCGAGTACTACCACTGGCACGTGGACGGGGGCAGCCACGAACTCAGCCAGCGCCAGCTCGTGGCCCTTTGGTATCTCAATGATGTGCCGGGGCCGGGCGGCGAGACGGAGTTCCTCTACCAGCAGGTGAGCGTGCGCCCGGAGCGGGGCAAGCTGGTCCTGTTTCCGCCCTTCTGGACCCACGAGCATCGGGCGGCGGTGCTGCGCGAAGGGGTCAAGTACATCGCCACGACCTGGGTGATCTTCGCCTGATGGTCCCGGGGACGCCCGGCCGCGCGCCGACCCTGCTCGCCATCGTCGAGCTGGGGGGCTATCCGAACCTGACTTCCCTGTATCGGGAGCTGGGGTTGGATTTCGAGGTCGTGAGCTCCCAGCGTAAGGCCCAGGCGGCGCTCAAGCGGCGCGTGCCCGACATCATCGTCGCCGAGTACAACTTCCAGTCCGATTTCCGCGACCGCACCAGCAACCTGGAGACCCTGATGGCCATACTCCAGCGGCATCCCGGGGTTCGGGTGATCTGCTTCTACCTGCCGGAGGTGAAGCCTAAGCTGGATCTGCTGATGGCCCGCTTCCCGGTCTTCGAGGCCATCCCATTCCCCGTGGACCCAAAGGCGGTGGAGGGGGTCCTGCGTCGGGTCCTGGAATCGAGGGTATCGGTTGGCGATTAGACAGGATTTACAGGATTGGGCAGGATTTACAGGATTGTTGTTTTAAGATAATCCTTCATCATCCTGTTAATCCAAAAAATTCTGTCCAAGAGTCCTACCGCAGCAGGGCCATGCAGGCCGCCGGCGGCTGGGGATCCGCCTTTGGCTGATCCTTGCGCTTGAAGGGGCTGCGGGCCTCGTCGCTGAACCACCAGGCCAGATCCGCCCCACAGCCATCGCCGGGGGGCACGGGCGCCTGCTGATTGCACTGGGGGCTGTCCGCCGGGCAGCGCAGGCGCACGTGGAAGTGGGCGTCATGTCCGAACCAGGGCCGCAGTTTCCGTATCCAGGCCCGGTCCCCCTTCACCTCCTGGCAGACCGCCCGCTTGATCGCGGGGTTGACGAAGATGCGGTCCACCTTGGGGTGGCGCGCCGCGGTCTCCAGAAGGAAACGCTGGTCCGGGCCCCAAGCGTCCGCGATGAAGAGCCCCCCGGTCTTCACCATGCTCTGGGGGTCGTCCCTGTTGTCCATCAGCCGTGCGGCCGCCTGGGGTGTCGTCGCCAGGGTGAACCAGATGTCCGCGTCCAGCCCGTTCTGGTGGCTGCGGTGGGAGGAGGGCATGCGGCCACCGCGGGGCTGGCTGAGGTCCCCCACCATGACGAGACCGGGGCCCTTGGCTCGGGCCGCCGCGCCGAGATCGCCGATCATCCGGATCAGCTCCGGGTGACCGTAATAGCGGTTGCGGTAGCGGCGCACGCTCACAAAGCCCGGACCTGACTCGGGCAGGGCCTGGGCCCCGCCCACACAGCCGTTGGAGGCGCCGCCGATGACCTCGGTCTGCCCTTTGCTCGGGGCCGAGACCCGGGACCAGGTGGAGGAGTCCGCTTGGACGGAGCTGGAGGCGAGGAGCCATCCCGATAGGATCGAGAAGCAGAGGCACAGCGCGGGATGGGACCGGTTCAAGCGCAGACTCCAGGAACGGCTGAGGGATAAGGGGAGATTGTACAGGGGTCTGCCCGCGGCGGAGTCGGAGGAATCGAATGCAGACTGTGCGGTGCTCCAGAGCTCTCCACTTTGGCGGCCTCAAGCCGTGATCTCAATCCGGTTTCCGTCCGGATCTAGCACCACGCTTTCGTAATAATCGTCGCCGGTGCGCCGCGGTCCGTCCAGCACCGGGTGGCCGTCCGATCGGAGCCGTTGTGTCAGGGCATGGACCGCCTGCTCCGAGCCCAGGGCGATGGCGAGGTGGGTCAGGCCCATGCGCTGGGCCCCCGGTTCGATGATGACGGGTGAGAGGGTGGTGGTACGCATCAGCTCCATCCGGGCCCCGCCCGAGAAGCTCAGGAAGCGGGACTCGAAGCCCTTGGCGGCATTGACGTAACTGGGCCCCACCAAGGCGCCAAAATAGGTGGCGTAGAAGCGCGCGCAGCGCTCGATGTCATTGGTCCAGAGGGCGATGTGCTCGATGTGCATGGGCTCGACCTGGATGACGGGGCGGCGTTCGGCGGTGGATTCCTTGCGCACCTTAGAAGTGCCAGAACAGGGGCACGACAAGGACCGTGACCAGCCCCACCAGGAGGGTCAGGGGTATCCCGATGCGCAGAAAGTCCGAGAAGCGATAGCCGCCCACGTTGAAGACCATGAGGTTGGTCTGGTAGCCGATAGGGGTGGCGAAGGCCGCGGAGGCGGCCACCATCAGGGTTATGAGAAAGGGCAGAGGAGAGACCCCGATGGCGGTGGCCGCCTGCACGGCGATGGGGAAGACCAGGACCGCCGCCACGTTGTTGGTGGCGATGGAGGTGAGCAGGGAGGCTGCCACGAAGACCAGGGCCAGGGTTCCCCAGGGGTCCCCGCCGGCCAGGCCGATGAGCCACCCGGCCACGAGGGCGGCGGCGCCGGTCTTCTCCAGGGCGGCGCCGATCCCAAAG
>JBGSUY010000192.1:0-4275 GCA_041753195.1 Chromatiaceae bacterium | reverse complement strand
CGCCAGCGCCAGCGCTTCGTCGGCGTTGCGCGCGGTGCGGTTGGCCGGCTGCAGCAGGCCGAGCTTCTCGACCAGCTTCTGGAAGCGTTCGCGGTCTTCGGCCAGATCGATGGAGTCCGGCGAGGTGCCGATCACCGGCACGCCGTTGGCTTCGAGCGCCTGCGCGAGTTTCAGCGGCGTCTGCCCGCCGTACTGCACGATCACGCCCTTGGGCTTCTCAAGCTCGACGATCTCCAGCACGTCTTCGAGGGTCAGCGGCTCGAAGTACAGGCGGTCCGACGTGTCGTAATCGGTCGATACGGTTTCCTGATTGCAGTTGACCATGATGGTCTCGTAGCCGTCCTCGCGCAGCGCCAGCGCGGCGTGCACGCAGCAGTAATCGAACTCGATGCCCTGCCCGATCCGGTTCGGCCCGCCGCCCAGCACCATGATCTTGTCGCGCGATGTGGGCGCAGCTTCGCACTCGTCTTCGTAAGTCGAATACAGATAGGCGGTGTCGGTCGCGAATTCGGCCGCACAGGAGTCCACCCGCTTGTAGACCGGACGCACGCCGAAGGCCTTGCGCAGCGCGCGCACCGCGGTTTCATTGGTTCCCGCCAGCTGCGCGAGACGTGCATCGGAGAAACCCTTGCGCTTGAGCGCACGCAGACGCCTGGCATCCAGTCCTTCCAGACCGGCCGCAGCGACGTCGCGTTCGCAGGCGATCAGTTCTTCGATCTGATCGAGAAACCATGGATCCACGAACGACAGCGCGTGCACATCCTCCACCGACATCCCGGCGCGGAAGGCGTCGGCGAGATAGAAGATGCGTTCGGGGCCGGCTTCCTTCACTTCGCGGCGCAGGTCGGCGAGGCCCTCATCGGTATTCAGGTCGAGCCCGGTCGGATCGAGCCCAACCTTGCCGATTTCCAGGCCGCGCAGCGCCTTGTGCAGCGATTCCTGGAAAGTGCGGCCGATCGCCATCACCTCGCCCACCGATTTCATCTGCGTGGTCAGGCGCGCATCGGCGGCCGGGAATTTCTCGAACGCGAAGCGCGGGATCTTGGTCACCACATAATCGATGCTGGGCTCGAACGACGCAGGCGTCAGGCCGCCGGTAATCTCGTTTTTCAGCTCATCCAGCGTATAGCCGACGGCAAGCTTGGCGGCGACCTTGGCGATCGGAAAACCGGTAGCCTTCGATGCCAGCGCCGAAGAACGCGACACGCGCGGATTCATTTCAATCACCACCACGCGGCCGGTCTGCGCATTGACGCCGAACTGCACGTTGGAACCGCCGGTGTCCACGCCGATCTTGCGCAGCACCGCGATGCTGGCATCGCGCAGGCGCGGCGCGTCCAGCCCGTGCAGACCCGCCGCCCGCACCTGGCCGTCAGTGCGCACCAGGTCCTCGATCTGGGCCAGGAACCAGGGATCGATCCGAGTCAGGGCCTGGATCTCGGCGCAGCTCATGCCGGCGCGGAAGGCGTCCGCGAGGTAGAGGATGCGCTCGGCGCCTGCCTGGCGGAGCTCGTGCTGGATGATCTTGCGGGCCTCCGGGTGACTCGGGTCGACCACTTCATCCAACCCATCCTTGTCCGTCTCCAGCCCCCGCAGGGCCTTCTGGAGCGACTCCTGGAAGGTGCGGCCGATGGCCATCACCTCGCCGACGGACTTCATCTGTGTGGTAAGCCTGGGGTTCGCTTGGGGAAACTTCTCGAAGGCGAAACGGGGGATCTTGGTGACCACGTAGTCGATGGTGGGCTCGAACGAGGCAGGGGTCACCCCACCCGTGATGTCGTTCCTGAGCTCATCGAGCGTGTAGCCCACCGCCAGCTTGGCCGCCACCTTGGCGATGGGAAAGCCGGTGGCCTTCGACGCCAGGGCGGAGGACCGGGAGACGCGCGGGTTCATCTCGATGATGATCATGCGCCCGTCCTCGGGGTTGATGGCGAACTGGACATTGGAGCCCCCCGTATCCACCCCGATCTCGCGCAGCACCGCCAGGGATGCGTCGCGCATGATCTGGTATTCCTTGTCCGTGAGCGTCTGGGCGGGGGCGACGGTGATGGAGTCGCCCGTGTGCACCCCCATAGGATCGAAGTTCTCGATGGAGCAGACGATGATGCAGTTGTCCGCGTGATCCCGGACCACCTCCATCTCGTACTCCTTCCAGCCCAGGGCCGACTCCTCGATCAGCAGCTCATGGGTGGGCGAGAGGTCGAGGCCCCGGCGGCAGATCTCCTCGAACTCCTCCTGGTTGTAGGCGATGCCGCCACCGCTCCCGCCGAGCGTGAAGGAGGGCCGGATGATGCATGGGAAACCGATGGAGGCCTGGACCTGGATCGCCTCCTCCAGGCTGTGGGCCATGGCCGAGCGGGGCATGTCGAGCCCGATCCGGCGCATCGCCTTGCGAAAAAGGTCCCGGTCCTCCGCCTTGTCGATGGCCTCCCGGGAGGCACCGATCAGCTCCACCCCGAAGCGCGCCAGCACACCCTTGCGCACCAGGTCCAGGGCGCAGTTGAGCGCCGTCTGACCGCCCATGGTGGGCAGCAGGGCGTCAGGCCGCTCCTTCTCGATGATGGCGGCGACCGCCCGCCAGGTGACCGGCTCGATGTAGGTGGCATCCGCCATCTCCGGGTCGGTCATGATGGTGGCGGGGTTGGAATTCACCAGGATGACCCGGTAGCCCTCCTCCCGCAAGGCCTTGCAGGCCTGGGCCCCCGAGTAGTCGAACTCGCACGCCTGCCCGATGACGATGGGCCCGGCGCCGATGATCAGGATGCTGTGGATGTCGCTACGTTTCGGCATTCTGGGTCTTTCGTCCCTGGTTCATCAGGTCGATGAAGTGGTCGAAGAGGGGGGCCAGGTCGTGGGGGCCGGGGCTGGCCTCCGGGTGTCCCTGGAAGCCGAAGGCGGGGCGGTCCCGGTGATGGATGCCCTGCAGGGAGCCGTCGAAGAGGGAACGGTGGGTGGCCTCCAGGCAATCGGGCAGGCTCGACTCGTCCACCGCGAAGCCGTGATTCTGGCTGGAGATCATGACCCGGCCGGTCTTGAGATCCTGGACCGGATGGTTGGCCCCATGATGGCCGAACTTCATCTTGACGGTACGGGCGCCAGTCGACAAACCCAGGAGTTGGTGACCGAGACAGATGCCGAAGAGTGGCACGCCAGTCTCGAGGAGTTCCCGGATGGCCGCGATCGCATAGTCGCAGGGCTCGGGATCGCCCGGTCCGTTGGAGAGAAATATCCCATCTGGACCGAGGGTCAGCGCCTCGCTGGCCGGCGTGCGGGCCGGGACCACCGTCACCCGGCAGCCACGGGTCACCAGCATGCGCAGGATGTTGCGCTTGATCCCGAAGTCGTAGGCGACGACCTGAAGGGGCAGATCGCCATCCGCCTCCCGATGGCCGTATCCCAGCCGCCAGACACCCTTACGCCACGCATAGCGCTCGGACGTCGTCGCGTGCTGGGCCAGGTCCATCCCCTTGAGCCCGGGAAAGGCCCGGGCCTGGACCAGGGCCTTCGCCTCGTCGATCCCCTCACCCGCCATGAGGCAGCCACTCTGGGCCCCCTTCTGCCGGAGCAACCGAGTCAGCCGGCGGGTATCGATACCGGCGATCCCGACCACGCCCTGGCGTCTGAGATAGGCATCCAGCCGCTCCGCCATGCGGAAGTTGCTGGCCAGGATTGGCAGATCGCGGATGATGAGGCCCGCCGCCTGGACCCGATCGGACTCCTCGTCCTCCACATTGACGCCGACGCTGCCGATGTGGGGATAGGTCAGGGTGACCAACTGGCGAAGGTAGGAGGGGTCCGTCAGGATCTCCTGATAGCCGGACATGGCGGTGTTGAACACCACCTCGCCGACATTGGCGCCATCGGCGCCGATGGAGGCCCCCCGGAAGACGGATCCGTCTTCGAGGACCAGGACCGCGGGCTTGCTCAAGGGTTTCTCCGGACCGGGGACGGCGCGAAAAGGCCTAATGACGCCGTCCGAGGGGCGCGACGGGTTGCCGAGTGGTCGCGCTGGGGTGGTCCGGGTGCCTGAAGCCGAACCGCGTGGGATTCTAAAGAAGCGCCGCCGGGCTGTCCACGCGGCGGGCCGGGCAACGACCGAGCATCACAAGCCCTGCCGGGCCCAGGCGACGATGCGTTGCGTATCCATAGCCCCTGCGGTGCGCGCCAGCTCCGAGCCCCCCCGGAAGAGCGCCAGGGTGGGGATGCTGCGGATGCCCATCCGCGCGGCGAGGGCCTGACACTCCTCGGTGTTGACCTTCACCAGGCGTATCCGAG
>JBGSUY010000191.1:0-2910 GCA_041753195.1 Chromatiaceae bacterium | reverse complement strand
GCGCTTCTCCTGGCGGATGCGGGGGCCCTGGGAGGGGCTGGGGTCGGTCATGGGTCAGAGAGTCTCCGGGTGGGTCTGAGCGCCTCAGAGGTTGTGAAAAATCTACTGCGCGCCCCGATCGCGGCGTCGCGTGCTCGTTCGCTCCTCGCCTATCTACCTGATATGTCTCGTCGCTCACTGCGCGGCTCCTTGCGCTCGGGGCTGCTCGCGACGATTTTTCACAACCTCTCAGCTCAGGGTCCTTAGATGGGGCCCCGGTGACATTGAGCCCAGTGATGCCGGGCCAGGCGTTGATCTCGGTCAACCAAGCCGGGGCCGGGCGCGGTTAAGTTGGCCCGATGTCGGTCCCCTTTCCTTCCCTTGACCCGTTCCCCACCGCAACAGGGGTCCTCAGCGCGCGGGTCAGCACCTTCGGTCAGTACCTGCTGCGCCGCTATGGCGAACGGGTGCACAAGCTCGCCATCCATGCGGGATTCACCTGCCCCAACCGGGACGGCACCAAGGGCCGCGGCGGCTGCACCTTCTGTAACAACGTCTCCTTCAACCCCCAAGGCCAGGCTTCGCCGCCCATCCCACTTGGAATTGAGGCGCAAATCGCCGCCGGCCGGGCAGTGCTGGCGAGGCGCACGGGCGCCCGACGCTTCCTTGCCTATTTCCAGGCCTACACCAACACCTATGACGACCTGGAGGCCCTCCGCCGCCGTTACGACCGGGCCCTGGCCTGCCCGGGGGTCATCGGCCTCTCGGTGGGTACCCGTCCGGACTGCGTGGGCGACGGGGTTCTGGACCTGCTCGCCGGCTATCGGGCCCGGGGCCTGGAGGTGTGGCTAGAGCTCGGACTCCAATCCGCCCACGACGCAACCCTGGAGCGGGTCAACCGAGGCCACGGGTTCGCCGATTACCGCCAGGCGGTCCAGGCCGCCCATCGCCGGGGCCTGCCCGTATGCACCCACCTGATCCTGGGTCTGCCCGGCGAGGGGCCCGAGGCGGCACTCGATAGCCTGGACCAGGTCCTGACCCTGGGTGTCGAGGGGCTCAAGCTCCACCCCCTGCACGTCGTCCGCCACACCCGCCTGGCGCTCGACTGGCGACGGGGAGACTACCAGCCCCTGGAGATGCGTGACTACATCGAGGCCTGCGCGGACCTGATCGAGCGCACCCCCGCCAGCGTGCTGTATCACCGCCTGACCGGTACCGCCTCCCTCCAGGTGCTGCTCGCGCCCCAATGGTGTAGCAAGAAATGGGCGCTACTCAACGGCATCGAGGCGGAGCTGCGGCGCCGGGGCAGCAACCAGGGCTGCCGCGCGGTCGATCCCAACCGACGCGCCCTGCGCGCCTGAACCGAACGCCTGATCCGGAAAGTAGGAAGAGAACATGGAGCTGGTCTGTCCCGCGGGTAACCTCCCGTCGCTGAAGGCGGCCGTGGACAACGGCGCCAACGCGGTCTACCTGGGCTTTCGAGATGACACCAACGCGCGCCACTTCGCGGGCCTCAATTTCAACGAGGCCCAGATTCGCGAGGGGCTGAGCTACGCGCGCCGCCAGCGGGTACGGGTCTTCGTCGCCATCAACACCTATCCCCAATCCAGCTCCTTCGCCCGCTGGCAGGCAGCGGTGGACCGGGCGGCGGATCTGGGGGTCGATGCGCTGATCGTCGCGGACATGGGCGTGCTCGACTACGCTCGGGAGCGCCACCCCAACCTCGCCCGTCACCTCTCCGTCCAGGGATCCGCCACCAACCCGGCGGCGATTCGGTTCCTGCACCGCCACTTCGACCTGCGCCGGGTCGTGGTGCCCCGCGTCCTGTCCCTGGCTCAGGTGGCGCGCCTGGTGGAGCAGAGCCCCGTGCCCATCGAGGTCTTCGGCTTTGGCAGCCTGTGCGTAATGGTGGAGGGGCGCTGCATCCTCTCCTCCTATGCCACTGGCCAGTCTCCCAACACCTTCGGCGCCTGCTCACCGGCCCATGCGGTGGAGTGGCGCGATACGCCCAAGGGCAAGGAGACGCGCCTGGGCGGGATCCTGATCGAGCGTCACGGCCCAGGGGAGCCGGCCGGCTACCCCACCCTGTGCAAGGGCCGCTTCGCTGTCGATGGCCAGATCCGGCATGCGATTGAGTCGCCCACGAGCCTCAATACCCTGGACATCCTCCCCGGGCTGATGGAGGCCGGGGTCTCCGCCATCAAGATCGAGGGCCGCCAGCGCAGCGCCCGCTATGTGGCCCAGGTGACCCGGGTCTGGCGCGAGGCCATCGACAGCGCCCGCCGCAACCCCGCGGGATTCCGGGCTCAACCCGCCTGGCACCAGGTCCTGCGTGGTGTCTCAGAGGGCGCCCAGACCACCCTGGGGGCCTACAACCGCCCATGGGCCTGAGTGGCACCCTGTCCGCCCCGTTGCCAGCCCCGACGCAAGCCCAGCCACCATCAGTCGAGATGCCGGAAACCCCAGCCTTGAACCTCAACCAGACGATCTCCCGTGGCCCCCGGCTCTCCCTGGGCCCCCTCCTCTACTACTGGCCCCGGGACCAGGTGCTGGACTTCTATGCCGAGATGCTGGAGTCGCCCGTTGACGTGGTGTATTTCGGCGAGACGGTCTGCTCCAAGCGCCGTCTGCTGCGCCCCGAGGACTGGTGGGACCTGGCCGAGCGGGTGACGGCCAGCGGCCGGGAGGCGGTGATCTCGACCCTGGCATTGATCGAGTCGGAGGGGGAGCTCCTGACGCTGGAGCGCCTGTGTGCCGATCGGGGCTTCCTGGTGGAGGCCAACGACCTGGCGGCCCTCGCGTTCTTAGAGGGCGGGACCTTCGTCGCCGGGCCCTCCATCAACCTCTACAACCAGCGCACCCTCGCCTTGCTGCACGGACTTGGGCTCAAGCGCTTCGTGCTGCCCCTGGAGCTCGGCCGCACCACGGCGG
>JBGSUY010000190.1:0-20887 GCA_041753195.1 Chromatiaceae bacterium | reverse complement strand
AACTCGGCGGCCTGCTGGGCGATGCCTGCCCCGGCCGCCCGATAGGCATCGTCCCCCGCGCCGATTCCCGCGCCGGCACCGCGCTCCACCAGGACCGAGTGCCCCCGAAGGACGAGCTCCGACACGGACTCCGGGGTGAGTCCGACGCGAAACTCCTGGGGTTTAATCTCGCGGGGGACGCCGATCAGCATGGCCTGACTCCCAACCGGTGACATCCCCCCAGAATCGCTTCGATCCGGGCCGGTGGGCTTGAAGCGAGGACGCACGCCCGCAACCTAGGCGCAACGTGCCGCCAATACACTCGCACTGATACCCGGAGCTCTCTGATGATTCTGAACGCCCTGCGCGAAGGGCTTGGTCGCTTGATCGTGCTCGCCGACCACCTGACCCGCCCCGCCCCCCTGCAACGGTCACCGCAGGAACAGCGTCGGGTGGAGGACGCCGCCGCCGACCTCGCCCTCTACCAGTTTTTTGCTTGCCCCTTTTGTATCAAGACCCGGCGCGCCCTGCATCGCCTCAATGTGCCAGTCCAGCCGCGGGACGCCCAGAAGGATGCCCCCAGCCGCGCCGAGCTGCTGGCCGGCGGGGGCAAGATCCAGGTGCCCTGCCTGCGCATCGAGGAGCCGGGCGGGACCCGTTGGCTCTATGAATCCAAGGCCATCATCGCCTACCTCGAGGAGCGATTCGGCTCCCCTGCCACGGTAGCCGAGGTATCCTGAACGCTCAGAGCCTCCGCCACGGCGGCCTGGCCGAGGGACAAGCCCCCGTCGTTGGCCGGCACCCGATGGTGGGTCAAAGGACTGACACTCAAGCCTCGAAGGCGTTGTAAAGGTCCAGAGTCCGGCTATCGTAACATCGGGCCGTCCAGGCATCTTCCAGCTCCCCGAGGTCGCGGGTGAAGATCGCCTGACCCGTCCTTGATCAAACAGGCGGTGTTCTTCAGCTCCCGCCCGCGCGCCAGCACCTGCGGAGCGGACTCGAAATCGGGGGACAGCGGAATGGGCGCGGGGTCATAGCCCCGGGCCCGCCACAGCAGGCGCGGCGCACCGTCCATCATCCGCACCACCGAGTCGTCCGCCCGATTCACGGCCTGGGTCAAGAACCGGCTCGCGAGGTTGATGGCGTCGATCGCAGCCTACTCCCCTGAATCCAACTCCTCGCCATCTAGATCCGCGAGCCAGAGACGCGGACCGCACTGATGTCGGGGTCCGCCGCGGGTGCCGGCCAGACCCGCATCAGCACGCCCTCGCCATCGTTGCAGACATCGCCGGCAAGGCCGTAGGCCCCTGGCGAGACGCCAGGCCGTAGGCCTAAACCCCACCCCCTGCAACAGCCCCCGCACCCGTATGGACTCACCCATGGCACCAGCGCATCCCCCCGATTTTCAGGCGCGGGCCTAGGGGGCCAGGGACGGTCACAACATCCCGAGCTGGAGCTTCGCCTCGTCGCTCATCGTCGCCGGGCTCCAGGGCGGGTCCCAGACCAGGTCCACATGGACCTCACCCACCCCTACTACGGTGCTAACCGCATCCTTGACCATGACGGGCATCATCCCCGCGACCGGACACGCGGGGGCGGTGAGGGTCATGTCGATGTGGACGTCGCCGTTGTGCTGGATATCGATGGTGTAGATCAGACCCAGGTCGTAGATGTTGACCGGAATCTCCGGGTCATGGACGGTCCGCAGGGCGGCGATGATGGGCTCGCGCAGCTCCTCGGGATCCATCCGCTCCACCGCCACCTCCGCATGATGGATGTCGCTCTCGGGAGCCGCCTCGTGTCGACCGAATCCGGCGAAGCGAGCCAAACGGTTCATTGGTGACCTCTCAACTGCTTGCATCATGAATCACGATTCGTCGGCCAAAGGCGGTCAGATCAGCGGTGAGTGCTCCAAGCGGTTACCCACCTGCTCTGCCACCCGCTCGCGCAGGGGCTCCGGCGCCAGGCAATCCAGGATCTCTCCGGCGAAACCCAGGCATAACATGCGCCGGGCGACCGCCGCCGTGATGCCGCGGGAGCGTAGATAGAAGAGCATCTCCGGCTCGATCTGGCCCACGGTGGTGCCGTGACTGCACTTGACGTCGTCGGCGTTGATCTCGAGCTGGGGCTTGGTGTCCACCTCCGCCCCCTCGGACAGGAGCAGGTTGCGGTTGGACATGGCCGCGTCCGTCTTCTGGGCGTCCTTGGCCACGTAGACGCGCCCATCGAACACCGCCCGCCCCTTGCCGTAGAGGATTCCCTTGAAGTTCTCCCGGCTAGTGCAGTGGGGCAGCCGATGGTTCACGTCCAGGTGGTAGTCCATGAGCTGCTGGTCGCCCGCCAGATAGAGCCCCTGGAGGTCGCACTCCGCATGCTCCCCAGCGAAACGCACCTGGATGTCGGTTCGGGCCCAGGCCGCACCGAGTCCCACGTTGACCCCCCGATAGCAGCTTCCCCGGCCCAGGCTGAGATAGAGCCCGGTGATGTGGAAGGCGTTGGGGCTCTCGTCCTGGATGCGCTGGTGCCTCAGGACCGCATCCCGCCCCAGGGAGAGCTCCAGGACCGAATTGGTGCAGTAGAGCGACTGGCCGAGACTCAGGTAGCGCTCGATCAGGGTCGCCTGGGCCCCGTCCTCGATCGCCACGATGTGGCGAGGCTGGGCGACCCGGGGCTCATCCATCCCGATGGAGAGATGGATCAGCTCCACCGGCCGGGTGAGCGCGGCGCCGCGCCCCAGCAGGATGACCAGCCCGTCGTCCAGCCCGGCGGTGTTGAGTGCCGCGAATAGGGGCTGCTCCTCGCCAGCCACACCGTTGACCCGATCCCGCAGGGCGTCCGGGTCGCTCTTGAGGATCTGCTGCAGGCCGCCGATGCGAACCCCGGGAGGCAACTCCCCCAGCTCCGACAGGCCCGGCAGGTAGCGCCCGTTGACCAGCACGACGCGGTGAGACTCGAGCCCGGGGATCAGAATCTCCTCGATGTCCTCCGGCTGCAGGGCGGTGATGGGCTCATCGGCCGGGACGAATCCCTGCTCCAGGATCCGCTTGACGCTGGTGTAGCGCCAGGCCTCCTGCTTGCTTGTGGGGATCCCTCGGTCGCGCACCCGGGCGCGGGCGGCCTCCCGCTTGGTCTCCAGCCAATCGAGCCGCGTTTCCGATTGCGGGCCCGGCGCCCCGAGCCACAGATCGAATCCGGAGTCGCTCACGCCGCCACCTCCTCACCCGCGATCCAGCCGTAGCCCTTCTCCTCCAACTCCAGGGCCAGGTCCTTGCCGCCCGAGCGAATGATCCGGCCGTGGGCGAGCACGTGGACATAGTCCGGCTGAACGTAGTCGAGCAGGCGCTGATAGTGCGTGACCAGGATGACGGAGCGCTCGGGACTGCGCAGGGCATTGACGCCGTCGGCGACGATCCGCAGGGCGTCGATGTCGAGGCCCGAGTCGGTCTCGTCCAGGATGGCGAGCTTGGGCTCCAG
Organism: Chromatiaceae bacterium; assembly: GCA_041753195.1. Taxonomy (GTDB): domain Bacteria; phylum Pseudomonadota; class Gammaproteobacteria; order Chromatiales; family Chromatiaceae; genus Thiodictyon. The sequence continues at coordinate 17,434 of JBGSUY010000190.1, read as the reverse complement.
GAGGGCCATCTGGAAGATCTCGTTGCGCTTCTTCTCACCGCCGGAGAATCCGAAGTTGACCGGACGTTTCAGCAGCGAATCGTCCAGGTGGAGGACCTTGAGCTTTTCCTTCATGAGGCGCAGGAAAGACACGGCGTCCAGCTCCGGCTCGCCCCGCGCCTTGCGGATGGCATTGAGCGCGGCCTTCAGGAAATAGGTGTTGTTCACGCCCGGCAGCTCCACCGGATACTGGAAGGCCAGGAAGAGTCCCAGGTGGGCACGCTCCTCCGGTTCCAGCTCCAACAGGTCGCGGCCCTCGAAGCGAACGGCGCCGGCAGTGACCTCATAGCCCTCGCGACCCGACAGGACGTGGGCGAAGGTGCTCTTGCCCGAACCGTTGGGCCCCATTATGGCGTGGACCTCACCGGACCCGATCTCCAGGTCGACACCCTTCAGGATCTCCTGACCTCCCACGTTGGCCTTGATGCCTTTCACTGACAACATCTCGTATCTCCGAAGATTCTGTGGCAAAACTTGCCTACCATTTGCCTAACCAACAGCCCCTTCCAGGCTGATGCTCAGGAGCTTCTGGGCCTCCACGGCGAACTCCATGGGGAGCTCCTTGAAGACCTCCCTACAGAAGCCGTTGACGATCATGGACACCGCGTCCTCTTCCGTGAGGCCCCGTGAGCGACAGTAAAAGAGCTGGTCGTCGCTGATCTTCGAGGTCGTGGCCTCGTGCTCCATCTGGGCCGAGGGATTCTTGACCTCGATGTACGGGAAGGTGTTGGCGGCGCAGCGATCGCCGATCAGTAGCGAGTCGCACTGGGTGTGGTTGCGGGCCCCCTGGGCCCTCGCGGCGATGCGCACCAGTCCCCGGTAAGTCTGCTGGCCATGACCGGCGGAGATCCCTTTAGAAACAATCGTTGAGCTCGTATTCCTACCCAAATGGATCATCTTGGTACCGGTGTCCGCCTGCTGACGGCCCTTGGTGACGGCCACCGAGTAGAACTCGCCGACGGAATCGTCTCCCCGCAAGAGACAGCTCGGGTATTTCCAGGTGATGGCGGAGCCGGTCTCCACCTGGGTCCAGGAGATCTTCGAGCGCGCTCCGCGGCAGTCGCCACGCTTGGTCACGAAGTTGTAGATGCCACCGCGACCTTCGGCGTCGCCCGGATACCAGTTCTGGACCGTGGAATACTTGATCTGGGCGTCGTCCATGGCGATCAGCTCCACCACCGCCGCGTGGAGCTGATTCTCGTCCCGCATCGGCGCCGTGCAGCCCTCCAGATAGCTCACGTAGCTACCCTCGTCCGCGATGATCAGGGTGCGCTCGAACTGGCCCGTGTTGCGGGCATTGATCCGGAAGTAGGTGCTGAGCTCCATGGGGCAGCGGGTACCCTTGGGCACATAGACGAAGGTCCCGTCGCTGAAGACCGCGGCGTTGAGGGCGGCGTAGAAGTTGTCCGTGTGGGGGACGACCGATCCGAGATGCTGCTTGACCAGCTCCGGGTGGTCGTGGACCGCCTCGGAGATGGAGCAGAAGATGACCCCCGCCTCCGCCAGCTTCTCGCGAAAGGTCGTGGCCACCGAGACACTGTCGAACACCGCGTCCACGGCGATGCCGGACAGGGCCATCTGCTCCTCGATGGGTATGCCGAGCTTGTTGTAGGTGTCCCGCAAGGCCGGATCGATCTCGTCGAGGCTCTTGGGCCCATCCTTCTGCTTGGGCGCGGAGAAATAGGAGATGGACTGGAAATCGATCTCAGGGTAGTAGACATGGGCCCATCGCGGGGTCTCCATGGTCCGCCAATGACGGAAGGCCTTGAGACGATACTCGAGCATAAACTCAGGCTCCCCCTTTCGGGCGGAGATGGCCCGGACCACGTCCTCGTCAAGGCCGGGCGGCAGGGTATCGGACTCGATCTCGGTGACGAATCCGTGCTCATACTCTGACTTAACGATTGCTTCTACGGCTTGGGTTGCACTCATCGCACCTGGCTCCATTCGCTGCGCGCACTACCTGGTTCCGCAGTATCTGAGCATTTCAGTAGGTTTTCAAGAGAGGTGGCTGTTGAGGTGATACAGCGACATAACCAGCGGGGCCTTCATGTGCGCGGGGCGCCTAGCCAAAATCTGCTGCCGCGCCGGGTTCCCGCACCGGGGGTACACCGAGGCCCGGAGCCGGAGCGCCGGGCTGCAGGTAGACGGCGCGCCGCGGAAGGCCCGATCCGATGTTTGTGTTTTACTACGGGATTATATTCTTAACCATCTGGCATTTTCGGCAAAATTCGGGGGCAGGTTGTGGATGCGAAGCATTCGCATTACCATATCGGAAGCTCGCAATAAGCGCGGCTGCGCCACGCTGACCGACGCACCCCGAGTCCGATCTCTAGGAGCCTTCTCCCGTGACCCTATCGACGCTCTGTCCGCCCTTCTTTGGGCCCCTGACCCGCCTCGCCGGGCTCGCCGCCTTGCTCATCGCCCTACCCTTGCAAGGCCACGCCGCCGATGAGGTCAATCTCTACTCCTCCCGCCAGGAGGACCTCATAAAGCCGCTCCTGGACCGCTTCACGGAGCAAACGGGGGTCAAGGTCAATCTGGTGACCGGCAAGGACGACGCCCTGCTCCAGCGCCTCCAGAGCGAGGGCATCAACTCGCCTGCGGATCTCCTGATGACCGCCGATGCGGGTCGGCTGTACCGGGCGAAGACCGCCGGCTCAACGCAAGGGGTGAGCTCAGAGGCGCTCACCACGGCCATTCCGCCCGCCTACCGGGACCCCGACGGCCACTGGTTCGGCCTGACCTTGCGGGCCCGACCCATCCTGTATGTGAAGGGCAAGATAGACCCCGCCTCTCTCTCCACCTATGAGGCCCTGGCGGACCCGGCTTTCAAAGGGAAGATCTGCATCCGATCCTCGGATAACATCTACAACCAATCGATGGTGGCATCCATGATCGCCGCCGACGGTGCCGAGGCAGCCGAGACCTGGGCCAAGGGCCTGGTCGCCAACCTGGCCCGTCCGCCCAAGGGTGGGGACCGGGATCAGATCAAGGCCGCCGCCGCGGGCGAATGCGATATCGCGGTGGCCAACACCTACTACCTGGCCGGTATGCTCGCGTCCGAGGACGCCGCCAACCGCTCCGCGGCGGAGGCGATCGGGGTCTTCTGGCCGAATCAGGACGGACGAGGCGCCCACGTCAATGTCAGCGGGGCCGCGGTGACCGCCAGCGCCAGGAACAAGGAGGCGGCGATCCGCCTGATCGAGTTCCTCGCGAGCCCCGAGTCCCAACAATGGTATGCGGAGGCCAACGGCGAGTATCCGGTCCGTGAGGGGGTCCAGGTGAGCCCCGCACTGGCGGCTTGGGGAACCTTCAAGGCCGACCCGCTCAATCTGGAGCAACTCGGTGAGCTGAACGCCGACGCGGTACGCCTGATGGATCGGGCAGGCTGGAGGTAGAGGCCAATCCCCTTGGGGCTGCCAACCCTCAGGCAGCGCCATCCAGTCGTGCTTCCCAGTCGCCTTCGAGCCAGCCTAAGGACAAACCAGCCAGCTTGAACCTGAACCCCTTCGCCCGCCTCTGGTCCACGGCGAGCGTCGCCGTCGCCCTCCTGATCGCCCTTCCGGTGCTGGTGGTCCTGGGCTTCGTGCTGGTCCCCAGCGGCGACACCTGGCAGCACCTAGCCGCCACGGTATTGCCGGACTATGTGGCCAACTCCCTGCTGTTGATGCTCGGGGTCGCCCTGGGCACCCTGATCGGCGGGGTGGGAACCGCCTGGCTCACCAGCATGTGCCAGTTCCCGGGCCGCGGGTTCTTCGAGTGGGCCTTGCTGCTGCCCATGGCGATGCCTGCCTACATCATCGCTTACACCTACACGGGCCTGCTGGACTTCGCGGGGCCAGTGCAGACCAACCTGCGGGCGCTCACCGGCTGGGGCTACGGGGACTACTGGTTCCCGGAGGTGCGCTCACTGCCCGGCGCGGCCCTGATGCTGTCGCTGGTGCTGTTCCCCTACGTCTATCTGCTCACCCGGGCAGCCTTCCTGAGCCAGTCCCTGTGCGTGCTGGACGTGAGCCGGACCCTCGGAAACGGCCCCTGGCGGACCTTTTTTCGGGTCGCCCTGCCGCTCGCCCGGCCCGCCATCGTCGCGGGACTCTCCCTGGCCCTGATGGAGACCCTTGCGGACTACGGGACCGTGCAGTATTTCGGGGTCTCGACCTTCACCACCGGGATCTTCCGCACCTGGTATGGGCTCAACAGCGCCGCGGGGGCGGCCCAGCTCTCCGCCCTGCTCCTGGGCTTCGTCCTGGTCCTCATCACGATCGAGCGCAGCTCCCGGCGCCAGGCCCGCTACCACCATACCAGCCAGCGCCACCAGGCCATCCGCCGTCATCGCTTGCGGGGCTGGTGGGCCACGGGGGCCCTCACGTTCTGCCTGATCCCGCTCCTCCTCGGTTTCCTGGTCCCCGCGGGCCAGCTCGCGGTCTGGGCGGCCACCATCGGACACACCGCCATCGATGGAGACTTCCTGCGCCTGGCCGCCAACAGCCTGGAGCTCGCGGCCCTGGCCTCCCTGCTCGCACTCCTGTTCGCCCTCCTCCTGGCCTATGGCAAACGGCTCTACCCCACCCGATCCCTGGAGGGGGCGGTGCGGCTCGCCGGGCTCGGCTACGCGGTACCCGGCACCGTGATCGCCATCGGCGTCATCATCCCCTTCGCCTGGATCGACAACAGCCTGGACGCCTGGATGCGCGCCCGCTTCGGGATCTCCACCGGGCTCCTGCTGAGCGGCACCCTGACCGCGCTCCTCTTCGCCTATCTGGTGCGCTTCCTCGCGGTGGCGCTCCAGACCGTCGAGAGCGGGCTCTCCAAGGTCAAACCGTCCATGGACGAGGCGGGACGCTCCCTGGGGCTGGCACCGTGGCAGGTCCTCGCACGGGTCCACCTGCCCATGCTCAAGGGCAGCCTGCTCACGGCCCTGCTCCTGGTGTTCGTGGACGTGCTGAAGGAGCTGCCCGCGACCCTGATCCTGCGACCCTTCAACTTCAACACCCTGGCGGTACGGGCCTTCGAGCTGGCCTCCGACGAGCGCCTGGCGGATTCGGCCCCGGCGGCGCTCACCATCGTGCTGGCTGGACTCGCGCCGGTTATCCTGCTCAGCCGATCCATCACCCGATCCCGCCATGCCGATCCAGCTTGAGGTGCGAGACGTCAGCGTCGCCTACGGGGGCCACCCCGTGGTGCGCGAGGCCAGCTTCATCCTGGAGGCGGGCGTCATCGGCTGCCTGCTTGGCCCGAGCGGCTGCGGCAAGACCACCCTATTGCGGGCCATCGCGGGGTTCGAGCCGGTCTCCCAGGGGGAGATCCTGATCCGCGGCCGGCGGGTTTCGACCCCCGGCGCGACCCTGGCACCGGAGTCGCGTCGGGTGGGCATGGTGTTCCAGGACTTCGCCCTCTTTCCCCATCTCTCGGTGGAGCGCAATATCGCCTTCGGCCTCAAGGACCTGAATCGCCGGGCGGCAAAGGCGCGGGTCGCGGAGCTCCTGGAACTGGTGGATCTCACCCCTGCGGCCCATCAATATCCCCATCAGCTCTCGGGCGGGATGCAACAGCGGGTCGCCCTGGCCCGGGCCATGGCCCCGGGACCGGAGATCCTGCTCCTGGACGAGCCCTTCTCCAGCATGGACGCGGCCCTGCGGGAGCAACTCGCGCGCGAGGTCCGCGAGGTGCTCCGGCGCGAGGGCGTGACCGCCATATTGGTCACCCACGACCAACTCGAGGCCTTCGCCATGGCGGATCAGATCGGTGTCCTGAGCCAGGGCGCGATCCACCAGTGGGGGACGGGCTTCGAGCTCTACCACGAGCCGCGCGACCGCTTCGTGGCGGACTTCATCGGCCAGGGCGTGATCCTGCCCGCTACCGTGGTGGACGACACCCGGGTCAAGACGGAGCTCGGTCGGGTGGCGGGCGAGCACCCCCATGGCCTGTCCCCCGGTAGCCCCGCCGAGGTCCTGATCCGCCCGGATGACCTGCTCTACGACGAGTCGAGCCCGCGCCGGGCCACCGTGGTTGAGCGGGCCTTTCGGGGGGCCGAGTACCTCTACACCCTGCGGCTCGAGAGTGGCACCGAGGTCCTGTGCCTGGTGCCGAGCCACCATCAACACGCCGTGGGCGACCAGATCGGCATCCGACTGGAGGCGGACCACCTGGTGGTCTTTCCTCAGGGCTGACCAATCGGCCAATGGGACGCCGAGCCGCGTATCAGGCGACCGACGCTCCAATCACCCTAGAGGAAGCCATGGGTGGCGGGAGTCGTCGCAGCGCCGAGCCCTTGCCGACGGGTATGGTAAAGTCCGCGCTCGGCAATCGCCGGGGCCGTCCCCCCTTGCCCAGCGGCGGTGCCGGTCCGTTCACGCAGGAACCTCAATCAGGAGAACCCCCATGCGGTTGCGACATGCCCACCGATTGTTCGCCCTCCTGGCGGTCGGACTCCTCGGCGGCTGCACCGACAGCCTCCACGAGCAGAGGCTGATCCAGCCTGAAGGACCTTCGAGCCAGGCCTGCCTCGAACGCTGCAATCGGTTCAAGGGGGAGTGCGAGGCCCGTCAAAATCTGCGCGAGCAAGAGTGCGGCGAGCGGGTCGCCGCCGCCAAGGCGGATCACGAGCTCTGTGTCAGCGGCGGTTCGGCCCCCTGCAGCCAACCTGAGTCCTGCCTTGGCGCGGACATGAGCATCTGCCAGCGCCAGTATGAGGAGTGCTTCACCGCCTGCGGGGGGCGGGTGGAGCGGCAGCTTCGCTCCCGCCCCTGGGAGTCCCAGCCACGAGCCCAGCCTGCGGCGCCCCCCAAGGAACCCGGCTGAGGCACGCCAAAGGGCCCAAGACGCCCATATCCTTCGCGGCCCTTCCTGCTAAAATTGGGGACCTCACGGGCATCGGGGTCCGTTGAGCCAATCAACCCCTAACATCAACCAACCCGAGACGGGCCCCGTCCAAGCGGCGTGGACCCGCCGACACCGACCTGGAGGACTGAAGAACCATGGCCCAACTCTTTTCCGCCGATTGGATGAATGCCCTGAAGGACGCCTGGAACAACGAGCCGGACGTCAGGGACAAGCTTGCCGAGATCGGCTTCAACTCCGTGATCTACTGCGGCTTCAAGAACGAGGACAACCCGCGCGGCGTCTTCGTGGTCGAAAACGGCGTATGCGTCCGTGCCGGCGCCTGGTCGCCCAGCGATCCGCCCGCCAATTGGGACATGCGCGCGGACATTAAGGACTGGCTCAAGTGGGTGGAGAAGGGCATCGGCATGGCGGGCATGGGTACCGCCTTCATGACCGGCAAGCTCAAGTTCAAGGAGGGTGACTACAAGGCGATGCTGAAGGATCCCCGCATGGCCAATCCCTTCGTCAAGAGCTTCGGCCTGATGCAGCAGATCGGCGCCGACGAGCTCGCCTGATCGGCAGCACGGGGCCCCGGCGGATCGCCGCTGGGGTCAATCGGATGCACGCCCGCCCTCTTGGCGGGCTTCTGATGTTTGGCCCTGATCCAGCGCCCGGCCAAGGTCACTCCCGATCCCCGATCCGCACGCAGAGCACGTCGCACTTGAGGCTGCGGAGCACCGCCTTGGCGGTGGAGCCGAAAAGGCCCAGCAGGCCATGGCGGCCCCGGCTGCCGATCAGGATCAGATCGGCCCCGATCTCACCGGCGACCTCATCGATGGTATGGCCGGTGGGCCCCACCCGGATCAGACGATCCGATTCGGCCACCCCGAGCTGATCCCCAAGGGTATCGAGCTGGTGGCGCGCCACCGCCATCAACTCCTCTTCCAGGGACAAATCCTCCAGCGGCGGGACCTCCCCCGCGAACCCCAGGGGCATGTACTCCATGGCGGGCGGCACATGCTCCACCACATGCAATAGGCTGAGCCGCGCACCCGTCAGGTCCCGCAGGGCCCCGGCGCGGGCGACCACCGGCTCGCTTTCGGGCTCGAAATCCACAGCCAGAAGGAGATGGCGGTAGATGTTGGTCTCCATCGCTTGCCTCTTCGCGGTTGCTTTGCCTGCTCAAGAGTATAAGGCGGTGGAAGACCCACGGCCGGAAAGGACTGGCTCGTTCGATTTCGTACCCTTCTCGGTTTGCGGAATCGTCCGGCTCGGGTATATTGCTGCAACGCAGCAAGCCGGCGCCGCCCCAGCCATCCAAGACGGGAGGCGCGCCCGGACCGAGCCCCCAGCCCGCAAAAGGCAAGACCATGCTCCGTAAGATCCTGATCGCGAACCGCGGCGAGATCGCGGTGCGGGTGATCCGCGCCTGCGCCGAGATGGGTATCCGCTCCGCGGCCATCTATTCCGAGGCCGACCGCCATTCACTGCACGTCAAAAAGGCCGACGAGGCCTACAGCCTGGGCAGCGACCCCCTGGCCGGGTATCTCAACGTCCACAACATCGTCAACCTGGCGCTGGCCACCGGCTGCGACGCCATTCATCCCGGTTACGGCTTTCTCTCGGAGAACCCGGAGCTAGCACTCGCCTGCGCCCGCCGGGGCCTGACCTTCATCGGCCCCACCGCCGAGGTGATTCAGCGCATGGGGGACAAGACGCAAGCGCGCTTCGCCATGCAGCGGGCCGGGGTGCCCGTCACCCCCGGCAGCCCCGGCAACCTGGAGAGCCTGGACGCGGCACTGCGCTTCGCCGACGAGATCGGCTACCCGGTGATGCTCAAAGCCACCTCGGGCGGCGGCGGGCGCGGCATCCGCCGCTGCGACGACGCCAAAGCCCTGGGCAACAACTACCAGCGGGTGATCTCCGAGGCCACCAAGGCCTTCGGTCGTGCCGAGGTCTTCCTGGAGCGCTGCGTGGTGAACCCCCGCCACATCGAGGTCCAGGTCCTGGGCGATCACCACGGCAACTGCGTGCACCTCTTTGAGCGGGACTGCTCCATCCAGCGACGCAACCAGAAGCTGATCGAGATCGCCCCATCGCCCCAAATCGACGAGGCGGAGCGCCAGTACGTGGGTGGCCTCGCGGTGCTGGCGGCCCGCGCCGTGGGCTACACCAATGCGGGCACCGTGGAGTTCCTGCAGGACGTGGACGGGCGTTTCTATTTCATGGAGATGAACACCCGCATCCAGGTCGAGCACACCATCACCGAGACCATCACGGGCGTGGACCTGGTGGAGGAGCAGATCCGCGTCGCCGCCGGCCTGCCCCTGCGTTTCAAACAGCAGGAGATCCAGCGGCGCGGCTTTGCCATGCAGTTCCGCATCAACGCGGAGGACCCCAAGAACGACTTCCTGCCGAGCTTCGGGCGCATCTCCCGCTATTACGCCCCGGGCGGCCCCGGAGTCAGGACCGACGCTGGCATCTACACGGGCTACCGGGTCCCGCCCCATTACGATTCCATGCTCGCCAAGGTGATCGTCTGGGCGCTGACCTGGGACGACGTGGTCAATCGGGGCTGCCGGGCCCTGCGGGACATCGGAGTCTTCGGCATCAAGACCACCATCCCTTTCTATCAGGAGATCCTGCGCCACCCCCAGTTCCGCTCCGGGCGCTTCGACACTGGCTTCCTGGATGCCCACCCGGAGCTCCTGGACTACTCCGAGAAGCGCCGCAAGGAACACATCGCCGCCGCGCTCGCCGCCGCCATCGCGGCCCATGCCGGGCTCTAGGCGACGCCCCATCGAGACACCCGCTTGCCCACCCAGGTGTTAACCATGCCCAAGATCAACGTCACCGACGTCGTCCTGCGCGATGCGCACCAGTCCCTCATCGCCACACGCATGCGCTTGGAGGACATGCTGCCGATCTGCCCCAAGCTCGATGCGATCGGCTATTGGTCGCTGGAGTGCTGGGGAGGAGCCACCTTCGACGCCTGTATCCGCTTCCTGAAGGAGGACCCATGGGAGCGCCTGCGAAAGCTCCGCGAAGCCCTGCCCAGGACCCGGCTGCAGATGCTCCTGCGGGGTCAGAACCTGCTCGGCTACCGCAACTACTCGGACGACGTGGTGCGCGCCTTTGTGGCCCGGGCCGCCGCCAACGGCATGGACGTCTTCCGCATCTTCGACGCCCTGAACGACCTGCGGAACCTGAAGACCGCCCTCGAGGCCACCAAGGCCGCGGACAAGCACGCCCAGGGAACCATCTGCTACACGCAGAGCCCCGTGCACACGGTGGCGGGCTTCGTGCAGATGGGCCGTGAGCTGGCCGCCATGGGGTGCGACTCCATCGCCCTCAAGGACATGGCGGGTCTCCTCACCCCATTCGTCACCGCCGATCTGGTGAAGGCCCTGAAGGACGCAGTGGATCTGCCCCTGCACCTGCACTCCCACGCCACCTCGGGCCTGGCCGATATGTGCCACCTCAAGGCCATCGAGAACGGCTGCGACACCATCGATACCGCCATCTCCTCCATGGCGGGCGGCACCTCCCACCCACCGACCGAGTCCCTGGTGGCGGCCCTGCGTGGCACCGAATACGACACCGGCCTGGACCTCACTGCGCTCCAGGAGATCGGCATGTACTTCTACGAGGTGCGCAAGCGCTATCACCAGTTCGAGAGCGCCTTCACCGGGGTGGATACCCGGGTCCAGGTCAACCAGGTCCCGGGGGGCATGATCTCGAACCTGACCAACCAGTTGAAGGAGCAGAATGCCCTGGATCGCATGCCGGCGGTGCTGGAGGAGATCCCCCGGGTGCGCAAGGATCTGGGCTACCCGCCCCTGGTGACGCCGACCTCCCAGATCGTCGGCACCCAGGCGGTCATCAACGTGCTGACGGACAAGCGCTACCAGACCATCACCAACGAGGTGAAGCTCTATTTACAGGGACGCTACGGACGCGCCCCAGCGCCCGTGAACCCGACCCTGCAGCAGCAGGCCATCGGCAACGAGGAGCCGGTGGACTGCCGCCCGGCGGACCTACTGAAGCCCGAGCTGGAGCGCCTGACCCAGGACATCGGGGCCCTCGCTAAGTCGGACGAGGATGTCCTTACCTTCGCCATGTTTCCGGAGATCGGCCGCTCCTTCCTGGAGCATCGGGCCGCCGGGACCCTGGTCCCCGAGCCCCTAGAGCCGCCGGTCCATCTGAACGGCCCCAAACATGCCCCCACCGAGTTCAACATCGCCATCCATGGGGAGACCTATCACGTCAAGGTCACGGGGGCGGGGCACAAGGGCCAGGCGGACCGCCACTTCTATCTGGCCATCGACGGGGTGCCCGAGGAGGTGGTGGTGGAGACCCTGGACGAGCTAGTCCTGACCGGCGGCGCCGAAGGGGCCGTCAAGAAGGCGATCGTCGGCCGTCGCCCCAAGCCCAGCGCCCCGGGCCACGTGGCGACATCCATGCCCGGCAATATCGTGGACGTGCTGGTCAAGGAGGGGGATGTGGTGCAGGCCGGCCAGCCGGTGCTGGTCACCGAGGCGATGAAGATGGAGACCGAGCTCCAGGCCCCCATCACGGGCACCGTGACCGGTGTCTTCGTGGTGAAGGGGGATGCGGTCAACCCGGACGAGATGCTGCTAGAGATCTCTCCCGCCTGATGGTGACTCCAATGACGCCCCCGGACCAGACTCCCACGCTTGTCCTACCCGCCGGATCTCCCTTCGACCTGGAGAACTCGGTGGCCTACGCAGCCTGGCGGGAGGCCAAGCTCGCCGCTGCCCCCAGATCCCTGGATGAGCTGATCGTGGAGATCGGCGACCCGCGGCACCTGACCGAGTCGGAGCACGGGGCCATCCTGGAGCGTTGCCGGCGCGCCAACATGTCCATCTACGCGGGGCGCACCGGCGACGACCCGGACAAATCCATCCCCGCCCTGCTGGGCGAACGCTTCGGCCTGCGCCGGCTAGACCACAATCGGGGGGCAGACGAAGACGCCATCACCTCCCTCAGGGTCCAGGACGATGCCCGCCACGCTGGCTACATCCCCTATACGAACAGGCCCATCGCCTGGCACACGGACGGCTACTACAACGACCCCAAGCACCAGATCCACGGGCTCCTGCTCCACTGCGTACATCCCGCCGAACAGGGAGGAGAGAACGCACTCCTGGACCCCGAGATCGCCTATATCCGCGTGCGCGACCAGGACCCGGACTTCATCCAGGGCCTGATGCACCCCGAGTGCATGACCATCCCCGCAAATCCCGGCGAGGCTGTGGGGGGGTATGGGACCGAGGGCGAGGTGGACCTGCGTCCGGACAGGCCGGGCCCGGTCTTCTCCGTCGCACCCGACGGCCACCTGCACATGCGCTACACCGACCGCAGCCGCAGCATCCGCTGGCGGGACGATCCCCTCACGACCGCGGCGGTGGCCTGTCTCAAATCCGTCCTGCGCGAGCCCTCCCCGTGGCACTTCCAGGGACGGCTGGAGTCCGGCTGGGGGCTCCTTTGCAACAACGTGCTACACACCCGCACCCGATTCACCGATGGGGCCGAGCCGAGGCTGTTGTATCGCGCGCGCTACCATGACCGAATCGAGGGGACTTGAGCATGCGCACCCGCGCCCTGCTGATCCTGGTCCTTGGCCTCTGGCTCGGCGGCTCCCTGGTGATGGGGGCCGTGGTGTCCTACAACTTCGCGGGCTTCCCGGACCTCTTCGAGCGCAATCCCGCCCTCGCGGCGCACGCGGCCTTCGATCCAGCGGATTCGGCGGCGAAGAAGACCAGTCTGCTATGGGTCCATGCCTCCGAGCTCAACCGGGTCTTCTTTGAGGCCTGGAACCGCACCCAACTGGTCCTCGGGGCGCTCGCGCTCGCCCTGGTCCTCTTGAGCCGCGCCGGTCGACTCACGATCGCCCTCCTCGCCCTGGCCTTGGTCCTGGTGGCCTGGGTCCACCTCGGGATCGAGCCCCAGATCGTGGACCTCGGCCGCCAGCTCGATTTCCTCCCCCGCGACCCGCCTCCGCCCCAAGTCGAACCCTTCCAGCGCCTCCACGGCCTCTACTTCACGGCGGAGCTCGCCCGCCTCGCCCTCGTCACCCTGGCCGCCGCGCTCCTTACCCTGTGGTCTCCCGACCGCAACTTTGGGGAATAGGCATAGGGCTGATTGCGGCAGTGGAACCGGACGCTCGGCGAGGCTACGCCAGCGGGAAGCTCTCGCTGCATTGCGGTCCTTGGCCGGAGCATGGAAACCAACCGAAGAGCTGAAGCGTAACCCAGCAGATCGAAGGCTACAGACGCATCATCAGGGCACCGGCGAACGTGAGCAGCACGTTGGCGAAGGTGTAGGTGCCGGCGTACCCGAGCGCCGGCACACCTGAGCCTGCCGCCTCGGTGACGACATTCATGGCCGGCGTGCTGGTCATGGCGCCCGTGACGGCGCCGAGCAGAAGGGCCGGGTTCATGCGCAGCAGCCAGCGTCCGACGAGATAGGCCACCACCGGGGGCAGCAGGGTAACCAGAGCGCCGCTCACGACGATGAGGGGTCCGACGGAGGCCAGTGCGGCGACGACGCCGCCGCCGGCATTGAGTCCGACACCAGCCATGAACAGCGTCAGGCCGAGCTCCATCAGCACATAGCGTGCTGCCGCGGGGACCCGCCCGAAGGTGGGCATCAGCGAGCCGAGATAGCCAATGAGGATCCCAACGACGAGCAGTCCCCCTGCCGTTCCGAGACCGATCGAGACCTCGCCCAGTCTCAAGGTGACCAGGCCGAGCAAGGTACCGGCGATCATGCCGAACGCGAAGGTGGCCAGGTCCGTCTTCTCGAGATCCTGCTCGACGAATCCAATGGCTTCGGCCAGGCGCTGCAGATTATCTCTCTCCCCCACGACCGCGAGGCGGTCGCCCTTCTGCAGCGGTAGGGCAGGGTCCAAGGGCAGATCGATCGACGCGCGCGTGAGCCCCGTGGCGAAGCAGCCGTAAGCCTTCGGCATGTCAAGATCCTTCAGCGTCTTGCCGACGACCTTGACGTCGGTCACGACGATCTCGCGGGTGGTCACCTGGTAGTTCAGCAGATCCGAATCCAGGACCTCTTCTGCGTCCTTACCCCGCGCTCCCTCGTGCACGCCGATGCCAGCGATGACGGAGACAAGGTCTCCCGCTTCGAGCACCAGGTCCGGTGCGCCGTCCAAGAACTCGGAGCCGCGCTTGATCCTGAGCACCTTGCCTGGAAGGTGTCCGGTCTCCGCATCGACCTGCGCCACGGTCTTTCCCACCATGTCCGCCGGTAGACGGTACGCGCGGATAATCGGCAGGCTCCCCCCGGGACCGCGGCGACGCCCTCGCCCGAGTCCTCGCTCGCGCTCCAGCTTGGCCGCCTCCGCAGGTGGATCGATGCCGGCGATTCGCGGAAAAAAGCGCGCAACGAGGATCATGCCTACGGTTCCGAATACGTAGGTGATGGCGTATCCGACGCCGATGTTCTCCAGCGCCTTGGCCTGGGACACAGCTTCCGGCATGGTCGCCAGGCCGCTCTTGACGGCATCCTGGGCGCCGGCGAGCGTCGGCGTGCTCGTGAGGGCGCCGGCGAGCATTCCAGCGCTGAAGCCGTACTCGAGCCCCAGGAGCCGGGCAAGGACGAGGCTCAAGGCGACGGCCGTGACCGCGACCACGATTGCCAGGGTCACGTACCTCAGGCCGTCGGCCGCGAAGGCGCTGAAGAAGGTAGGTCCGGCCTGGATGCCGACGGAGAAGATGAATAAGGCGAACCCGAAGCCGCTCGCCCCTGGTGGGGCGCTGAACCCGAAATGCCCGAACAGCAGAGCCACGAGCAGGACACCGATGACCGGTCCCGCCTGGACATCGGCGATCCGGATCTTGGCGACCAGATAACCGAGGCCGATGACCGTAAAGATCAACAGGATCGGGTTTTCGCTGAGCAACGCAAAGACATCGATTGCCATGTGAGACCCCGTTCAGGAGGGAATGGGTGTCGGCGCCGATGTGCGCCTTCATGCGCAGCATCCCTTCCAGCCCGATTCAGCTTGTCGATCGGGGTGCCGTAGGTGTCCCGCCTTGTCCGTGCTCCGTCCAGGTCCAGCTGCCGTCCGCGCGGATGTCGAGGACCGCGTCGTAGGGCTCCTGTGGGACGTCAGATCTTCCGAAGCAGACCGAGGTGATAGAGGAATCGGAAAGCGCCTCGAGAACCCCTTGCAGCCGCTCCTCGCTCAAGGTGGTTTCCGGATGGTACAGGACCACGAAGCGAGGCGCGGCGAGGATGACGCGGACGACGGCGAGCAGCTGCTGCTCGCTCAGCGACAACCGTGTCGACCACTCCTGCGACGTGTCCAGCCCCCCTGCCCGCAGCAGGACAGACTCAATATCGAATCGTCGGAGCAGTCCGAGAATCCGCTCCTCGGAAACCCGGCCTTCCATGGATAGGCGCACCAGGGCCTGGCGCAAGGTGCCCGACGGCAGGTAAGGTCGCTCGGCGAGGCACAAAAGGTCGTCGGCGTGCGGCCGGACAATGCATCCCTCTCCCTCCACGCGGAGACCCGCGGTGGCCCGGAACAGGGCCAGGCTCGCGGCCTCGTCCGCACCGATAACCAACACCCTGGTGACGAAGGGGACCGAAACAGACAGGTCCCTGAGCAACGGCCGACCATCCTCGGGCGAACGTAGGCTGAGTCCCTCGTAGGCCAGGCGCTCGGCCTCCTCCCGGGTCGACACGGCGGGTCCGGGGATGCTTCGCGGCGCCTCCATGGCCTCCACGAGCGACTCAAGCCGTGCGACGGCGGCAGCGAAGCTGGAGATGGACTGGAACTGGGTCACGATCAGGGAAAAGGCGGCCACAAGGGTCGCAAAGGCCATCGCCGACTGGGTGATCACACCGAACTCGACCCGGCCGTCGATGAAGGCCGGGGCGATGATCAGCGCCGGAATGATCTGAATCATCCAGTTGTAGCCTGTGGTAAAAAAGCCCAGGTTCCGGTTGATACCGATGATCCGGCGAAAGTTGGCCACCAGCGACGCCAGTCGATCCTGCAGGCCCGCTGCAAGCCGATCCTCGCAGTGGGCCATCATCGCCGATTCGGCGTTCTCCCGGACGTGGATGAGGCCGGAGCGGAAATTCGCTTCTTTGTCCAGCTGATCGTAGTTGAGTCCGACCAGCGGACGGCCGAGTACAATCGTCAACAGCGAGCCGGATGCGGCATACAGCACGGCGACCAGGAAGAGCAGCGGGCTGATCGACCAGAGCACCCCGGAAAACGCCACCACGGTGAAACTGCTGTTGAGCAGCATGAGCACAAAGGACAGCGTGGTGACGGTAAACGAGCGCACGTCCTCCGTGATCCGCTGGTCCGGGTTGGTCAGTTGCCTGGAAGTGTCCAGCCGGTAGTAGGTCCCGTCGGTCAAGTACCGCCGAATGGCCCGTCCCGTCACGAACTCCCGCCACAACAGGCCGAGGCGCTCCTCGGTGAAGCGGGAGATGACCGACAGAAGCGTCGAGGCCGCGAACACCGCGATGTAGAACAGGGCCTGGCGGATGAATTCGGCCTTGTGGCGGTCCGCAATCGCCGTCATGAAGTCTCGGTTGACGTAGCTGTTGACGACGTTCATGCCGTTGATCGCGAACAGCAGTACGAGCAACGCGGCGAACATCCATTTGGCCCTGCCGCCCACCTCGGAGCCGGCAAAGTCTCGGACTGCGCGGCCGAAATGAGCCGCGGTCTGCTTGTGCGGATTCCGTTGCTTATCCATGTCGCGATTGCCTCGGGCGAGATTGATCGTCTGGGCGACAGGCGCGGTCTGAGCGTACAGAACGCACGGGCGTTTACGAGTGCCTCAACCCCGCAGCGAATCTAGGGCACTGAGGGGGACTCGTCGCTCGTGTTCCGTCGACTGCGGGCGTTGAATGCGTTCACCGCCGATGTCAGGGTGGAATAGTTGTACTCGTCGGTCAGCTCCCTGCGCACGTCGACCCACGATGCTTCAAACAGGCGGCGCACAGCGTGCTTGCGGCGCGCGACGGCGAATACGATACCCCGGGCTGCGAGCTCGTCGATCAGCTGCTCGACCCGTTTCAACGCGGTGCTGTCGATGACGTTGATCGCGCTGGCATCGACCACCACCCACTCCACGGGCATCTCGGATGCGGCGATGGTGGCAAGCAGCCGTGCCTTGAAGAAATCGGCGTTGAAGAACACCAGATCGGCATTGAAGCGATACAGAAGCAGACCCGGCACGGTCTCGGCCTTGGGATAGTCCTTGCGGTCGTGATAGCCCTTCATGCCTGGCACGCGACCCAAGACCGCGTCCGTCGGCCGGGAGGTCAGCATCAGCAACAGGAGCAGGGACAGAACGACGGCCAGCAGCACGCCGGGCAACACCCCCAGCACCAGCACACCGAGCGTGGTTCCGACCGAAAAGCCGAGCTCGACCCGGCTCATGGCATACAGCGCGCGCAGCGTCGCGAAATCGAACAGGCCCACGGCCGAGACGACGATGACCGCGGCCAGGGCCGTGGTGGGTACATAGGCCAAGGGCTCGGTGAGAAAGAACAGGCTCAA
>JBGSUY010000189.1:0-2884 GCA_041753195.1 Chromatiaceae bacterium | reverse complement strand
GGGCATCACCGGCCAGGCCGGCGCGATCCGCCACGGCCTCACCCGAGCCCTGATGGCCTACGACGAGACCCTCCGTTCCCCCCTGCGCAAGGCCGGGTATGTCACCCGGGACGCCCGCGAGGTGGAGCGCAAGAAGGTCGGGCTGCACAAGGCACGCAAGCGGCCGCAGTATTCCAAGCGCTAGCGCGCTTGAGGGCCAAGCGCCCAGGGCCAAGGGCCAAGGAGGATGTTGGACAGTTTGCGGGGCCTGGAGGTATGGAAACGGAGCTGTCGCCTCTCTGTAGGGGTATACAAGCTGGTCTGGGACTGCCGTGACTACGGTTTCCGAGACCAGGTGTCCCGGTCCGGATTGTCCATTCCCTCGAACATCGCATAGGGATACGAACGGGAAAGCGGCCGGGATCGCGTGCGGTTTCTGACGATCGCCAAAGGGTCCTGCGCTGAATGCTGGACCCAACTCTTGGTGGGTACGGAGGCGGGCTTCCTCGACCCAGAAAAGACGGCTCCGATGATTAAGGAGCTTGAAGAGATCTCGCGGATGTTGCGCGGCCTGATCGCTCGCTTCGAGCGAGCAGGCTCCCGCGACTAGAACCTCGGCCCTCGGCCCTCGGCCCTTCCCCTTGGGGGATCGTCTAGCGGCAGGACAGCGGACTCTGACTCCGTTAACCAAGGTTCGAATCCTTGTCCCCCAGCCAATCCTCGAGCCCGCCACCGTGCGGGCTTTTTGTTTCGAGGGCCAAGGGCCAAGGCCGGACTTCTAATGTCCGATCGCGGCCGCGCCCTTCAGGGCCTGGCTTGACCGCCTGCGCTTGGACCGGCAGCGTTGCTCGGCCCTTGCGGCATAAAAGCAACACGCCCCGTTGTTGTATCTTTTTTCTCCCGAAACTGTTGCAAAAGGCTCCCGGGTCCTCTATAGTTCTCCCTGCCAAGCACGATTGCACTCAGTTTCAGCAGTCCTTGTTGCTAAATCCACAACAGCGGAGAACACGATGAACAAGAAGCTACTCACCCTGGCCGTCGCCGCCGCCATGGCCGCGCCCGCCCTCGCCTCAGCCGAAGCCATCATGTATGGCAAGCTGAACGTCTCCCTCGACTATCAGGAGATCGACAACGTCATTAGTCCCGTCTACAACAACAGCGCCTCGGACGTCTTCATCAGATCGACCCTCGGCGACACTACGTTCACGGACCCCGGGGTCGACTATTTCTACTACCCGGACGGGACGCGGTCTCCTATCTTTGTTCCCACGGGCGAGGCGCTCACCCCTGAGTTGGTCCAGGCCCTGCAGGGTACCGTCCGCCTGGCACCGGGTCAGTTCCTGCCCGGCGTCAACTTCAAGGGTTGGGGTTTCAGCAAGGGCGCCAACCTCCAGGGTGAGGGCCGTGCCAACCGCATCGGCGTCAAGGGGTCCGAGGATCTCGGTAATGGTCTGAAGGCCATCTACCAGATCGAGCTGGGCCTCAACTTCGACACCAACAACAACGTCGTGAGCAACTCCGACACCATCTCTTACCGGAACACCTTCGTCGGTCTCGCGGGCAACTGGGGTACCGTACTGATGGGCCGGCACGACAGCCCCATGAAGGTCTCCACCGGTAAGCTGGACCTCTTCTCCGACACCATGGCCGACTACAACGGCACCGTCGGGTTCCAAGATCTTAGGTTCGACCAGACTGTGGCCTACGTCAGCCCCAACTGGAGCGGGTTTCAGTTAATGGGGGCCATCGTCCCCGGTGGCGGGGCGACGGCCGGGGCCGGTCAGAACTGGAACGACGACGGCATCGCCGAGGGCTACTCCCTTGCGGCCATCTACAGCAACGGGCCCTTCTACGCGTCCGCGGCCTACGAGGTGGTCAGCGAAGAGATGCAGATGGACACCGCGACCAGCCTGAACGGCTGCTTCCCGTCCACGGTGACGAGCGATATCTTCGGTGTCAATCAGAACCTCTACACTGTGTCGAGCTGCGACAAGGCGACCGACGACTTCAACAAGTGGCGTCTCGGCCTGGGCCTCCTCGATTGGAACGGCTTCACCCTGACTGCGATCTATGAGAACCAGGAGAACTTGCCGGGAAGCGGCGCCTTCGAGGGCGTGACCTACTACGACCAGGTGACACCAACGGGAGACGTGGTGTACCTCAGCGACTTCTCCTGGTATCTGTCGGGCGGTCCGGACAAGTCCGAGCTGTGGCAGATCCAGGCTGGGTACTCCTTCGGAAACTGGATGCTCAAGGGGATGTACGGCCAGAGGGACTGGTCCGGTGGTTCAGTTGGGGTTCCGACCTTTGCCGAAACGGGCGCCAATATCGGAGTCTACAACTCCTTGTATGAGGAGGCTTTCAACGGAAGCTCCGACTCCTGGGCCCTCGGTGTCGACTACAACTTCAGCAAGCGCACCAAGGCCTACATGCTGTACACCCAGACCAGCGTGGACGGCAGCGACAACCCGGTGCTGACCAACTCCATCGGCGACGGCTCGCCCAGCGGCGAAAGCGTGAGCGGGGTCCCTGACCGGACGAGCCAGTGGGATGGCTTCTCCATCGGCATGATGCACAGCTTCTAAGGCTGTAACCTCTCCGGGACGAGATGGAAACGGGGCCTTCGGGCCCCGTTTTTTTATGAGACTTCGTCGGGCAACGCCGAAAGGTTCCGTGGGCGGGGGGCCTCGGGCTGACTGGGTGGCCAGATGAGCAGCTTCGTCGATAAGCTCAGGCTCAAGGAGCAGGCGGAGGAGGACCTGTACTTCGCCCGCCGGGACCGGGAGCTTCAGGGTGCCAGGGGTGGATCGCCGTCGCGCCGGGTCGGCGGGCCCGTGATGGTGGTCTCGGGCGGGCAGACGGGGGTCGATCGGGCCGCCCTGGACGCGGCCCTGGGGCAGGGGCT
>JBGSUY010000188.1:0-1988 GCA_041753195.1 Chromatiaceae bacterium | reverse complement strand
GGCGAGCCGCCGGCGAAGCCCCCGGTTGAGCCCATGGCAGAGCAGGCTCGGCCCCCCGCGCCCCAGCCCCAAGAGCCCCAGCCCGAGGCGCGCCCGGAGGCGACCTGGGAGGCGGCCCCGGAGCCCATGCCGATGCACCATTACGACGAGCAGCGCCCCAGCCTGTACGTCGTCCATGTGACGCCGGAGATGGCCCCGGTGGCCAAGGTCGGCGGTCTCGCCGACGTGGTCTTCGGTCTGAGCCGGGAGCTGGCGATCCGCGGCAACCACGTCGAGATCATCCTGCCGAAATACGACTCCCTGCGTTACGACCACATCTTCCAGATGCATCCGGTCTACGAGGACCTCTGGGTGCCTTGGTATGAGGGAGCCATCCACTGCACCGTCTATTTCAGCTTCGTCCACGACCGCAAGTGCTTCTTCATTGAGCCCCACTCCCAGGACAACTTCTTCAACCGGGGCAGTCTCTACGGCTTCAAGGACGACGTGCTGCGCTTCGCCTTCTTTTCCCGCGCGGCCATGGAGTTCATGTGGAAGGCGGGCAAGCACCCGGACGTGATCCACTGTCACGACTGGCAGACGGCCCTGGTGCCCGTCTTCCTCTACGAGGTCTACCAGTCGCTGGGCATGCACCATCCGCGGGTCTGCCTCACCATCCACAACTTCCTGCACCAGGGCGTCACGGGGGTGGAGCTGCTGCGCGCCATCGGCCTGCACCGGCCAGAGCGCTTCATGACCTACGAGCGCCTGGGCGACAATAACCACCGGGGGGCGCTGAACCTGCTCAAGGGCGGGATCGTCTATTCGAACTTCATCGCCACCGTCTCGCCCCGGTATGCCTTCGAGACCAAGGACTCGGGTCAGGGCTTCGGTCTGGAGCCCACCCTGCACACCCACCACATGAAATATGGCGGTGTCGTCAACGGCATCGACTACGACGTCTGGAACCCGGAGGTCGACCATCAGATCCCGGTGCGCTACGGAGTCGATTCCATCGACGGCAAGTACGACAACAAGCGGGCGCTCCGCCATCGGCTGATGCTGGCCGACAACGAGAAGCCCATCGTGGCCTTCATCGGCCGGCTCGACCCCCAGAAGGGCCTGGAGCTGGTGCGCCACGCCATCTTCTATTCACTGGAGAAGGGCGCCCAGTTCGTGCTGCTCGGCTCCAGTCCGGATCAGGGCATCAACGCCGACTTCTGGGGCTTGAAGCACATGCTGAACGACAGCCCCGACTGCCATCTGGAGATCGGGTTCGACGAGGACCTGTCACACCTCATCTACGCGGGCGCCGACATGATGCTGGTGCCGAGCCAGTTCGAGCCCTGCGGCTTGACCCAGCTAATTGCGCTGCGCTACGGGACCATCCCGGTGGTGCGCAGCGTCGGCGGCCTGGCGGACACCGTGTTCGACAAGGACCACTCACTGCGCCCCCTGCACGAGCGCAACGGCTACAGCTTCGAGACCTATGACACCCAGGGTCTGGAATCGGCCCTGGGCCGCGCCCTGGCCTGTTACTACAACCACCCGGATCACTTCCGGGAGTTGATGAAGAACGCCATGCGCTCGGACAACTCCTGGAACCACCCGGGACAGGACTACCTGAACATCTACGACTTCATCCGCCACCGCTAGGACGCTTCGGGGGAAGAGCGCGTCTGTGTCTACTCGAACTCGGCCCTGGTCGCCAGTTTGTAACCGACGCTGCGCACGGTCTCGATGAGCCGCGGCCCCTCTGGGTCCGCCTCGATCTTCCTGCGCAGCTTGCCGACCAGCACGTCGACGCTGCGGTCACTCGGCGACCAGTCGCGCCCGGCGACGAGATCCAGGATGGCCTCGCGGGTTAGCACCCGGCCCGGGTGGCGGACCAACGCGGAGAGCAGTTGAAACTCGCTCGGCGTCAAGGGCACCCGCTCGCCCCCGGGAGAGGTCAGCCCGTAGGATTCCAGGTCCCGACCGGACCCAGTGGCTCGGCCCTGTCGGGCCAC
>JBGSUY010000187.1:0-10623 GCA_041753195.1 Chromatiaceae bacterium | reverse complement strand
CGCCGCCCTGGACCCCGCCAACCCCTATGGGGCACTCCTCCCCTGGCCGGAGCACGGGGGCGGCGCCGCACCACGGCGCGTGGGCGGGGCCTGGGCCATCCTGGTG
Organism: Chromatiaceae bacterium; assembly: GCA_041753195.1. Taxonomy (GTDB): domain Bacteria; phylum Pseudomonadota; class Gammaproteobacteria; order Chromatiales; family Chromatiaceae; genus Thiodictyon. The sequence goes on along the minus strand of JBGSUY010000187.1, from coordinate 10,517 downwards.
GCCGGTAAGCCCGTCCTCTACCTAGGGCCCGGGGGAAGGTCCCTGACTAGCTTCCCCGCGTCCCTCGGCGACTGCCGGGAATTTGCCCTGGCCCTCGACGCCCTACGGGGGCTGTCGGGCCACGGACGCAAGCGGCTCCTGATCCGCCAGATCGACGGCCTCCCGGCCCTGGACTCACCCCTGAGGGGCGCCCTGCTCGCGTCGGGGTTCGAGTCCGACTACGACGCGCTCAGCCCGAGCTGGGGCGGGGCATCCAGGGAAGGCCTTGGCCGGGATCCGAACGCCGTCGCCTGTGCTGGCCCGGTGAGATCCAAAGGCATCGTCTAGGTTATCCGTGGGGTAGAGCACGCCACCCTTTCGACGGAGGGCCCGACGATGGCGGACGACGTCAACAGCCTTATCCTGGAGCACCTGCGTCACCTGCGCCGCGGTCAAAAACGGCTCGGTGAGCGGCTCGACGAGGCGGTCGGGGATAGGCATCCGGATAGGGCAGCTCGACCCCATTGAAGCTCTGGAACTGGTCGGCGTAGCGGACGTCGGCGTCCGCGAGGTTCTTAATCCCCAGGTGCACGTCAAGGCCGGGGGCCGGGGCGTGCCAATTCAGGGTCAGATCCAGGAGCACATAGGGATCCAGATCCGGGCGTGAGTCGCCGATGGTGCGGCTGCGCTCGCCCACGTAGCGCAGTTGCAGGGCCGTGGTCCAGCGCTCGCTCGACTGCCACAGGAGGGCCAGGTTGCCGAGCAGGGAGGCACCCCCGGGAAGCGGATCGGCGGTGGCCTCCTGGACGGCGTCGACATAGGACAGATTGGCGTCCAGCTTGAGGCGGGTGCCGAAGCGCTGCTGGTACTCCAGCTCCGCGCCCTGGAGCCTCGCGTCCGGACCGTTGGCAAAGCCCCCGGTGCCCAGCTCGTCGAGCAGGACCGGACCCTTGAGGTCCGAATGGAAGAGGATGAGGCGTGTCTCCCAAGTGGGGCGCTTCAGGATGTAGCCCAGCTCGTAGGTGGCGATCTCCGCGGCCTCCACTGAGCCTGTGCCGGAATAGGCCAGCTCGTAGAAGGTCGGTGGGCGGAAGGCCCGGGCATACTGGAGCTTGAGGATGTTCGCGTCGTCGATCCGCCACACCAGGGCCGCCCTGGGGCTGGTGAAGGACCCCAGGTCGTCATAGTCGTCGTAGCGCAGGGTGGCGGTGGCTGTGACGCGGTCGCTGGCGCGAAGCTCGTCCTGGGCGATGGCGCTCAGGACGCGCCGCTGCAGCCCCGTGTCCAGCCAGGTGGGGGGAAGGTGCGGGAGGTTGCGCCAGGACCAGGAGGCCTCGTCCACATCCACTTGCTTCGACTCGAGGCCAAACAGCAGCTTGTGTCGATGGACCGGCTGCCAGTGGAGGTCCGCCGCCGCGAGCAGGGCGGTCTCCCGGGAATCTTGGGTCACGGTGATTGGGCCCTCGCTGAAGAGCCCTCCGGGAAAGACATAGAGGTCGTTACGCTCGCGCCGGTAGCGCTGCCCCTCCACCCGCACGCGCCCCCAGAGGGTGTCGCCGAGGCGCCAGTCGCCCGCGATCTCGGCCGTCACGGTGCGGTGGCGCGAGGCCAGCCGGTCGTCCGCCGGGGGCAGGAAGTGGTTGATCCCGAAATGGTCCGAAATGGTCGCCGTAGGCGTCGTCCAGGACGCTCAGGGAGGCGAAGAGGTCGCGCCACTGAAGGTTCGCGACGAGGGCCCCGTAACGCTGGGTCTCGTTGGACTCGCCGGGGGCAAGGGAAAGCTCGGGGCGGCGAATCGCGTGCAGGGCGTCGCGCTCGACCCGGGCACCCCCTCCGCCTCCAGCCCCACCAGGTTGATGGAGGCCGTCAGCTCCCGCCCGGGGTCCTCCCAGTACCAGACGCCGCCGCTCCCCAGATCCGGACCCTCACCCCCCTGAAGGTGCAGGCTCCGCTCCCGCTGGCGGGTGATGACGATGACCACGCCGGCGTAGGCGTACTCCCCGTGCACCGAGGAGCCGGGGCCCGGCTCACCTCGATCCGCTCAACCTGCTCGATGGGCAGGTTGAGCACGACATTGGCGGTGGCCATGGGTGGAGTTCATGGAGACGCCGTCGAGCAGGATCTTCACGTTGCCCGATGCGCAGCCATGGCCGACCCCGCGGCTCAACACCTGGCGCTCGCCCGTGACCTCGAGCCCCTGGCTGATGCCGGGGACCAGGGAGAGGGCCTCCCACACGGTTCGTGCCCCCCGCAGGAGCAGATCGTCCCCGGACAGGATGGTGGCCATGGCGGGGATGAAGTCGGCGTTCAGGCCCGTCCTGGTCGCGAGCTCCGTCTGGCGGTCCAGCAGGGTCAGCAGGTCCCGAAGCTCGGCCTCCTCCGAGGCCTCGGCGGCCAGAATGGGCAGGATCAGGGCGAGGGCCGGCCCTGGTCCGGGGCGCGGTCCTGGCGCCCACGCCACCGCAGGGCGGTGCCGAATCCGCCGGAGTGTCGCGTGGATCCATAGGGCGATCGGCCAATCCTCGGGGGCGTTCGTCATGGACCAGCAGGCCCAGACACTCGGGCGGGCGGCTCCGATGAGCATGGACTCGTCCCGCATTATCCATGGACGCAAGCCGTTGATCCATGGGCACAGGAGACTGGTCCGACGACCGTGGCCAACGGCGGAAGAGACGGATGGAGCCGCGCAGTGCTCTGGCGCTGGAGCGCCCCTCCGGACGCTTTTCCAGACCCTTTCGGCCGGCGATGTCGGGCGCCAGGGTATACTGAGCGGGAAGTACCCTTAAGTCCCTGTTCCAACCCTAGCCCCTCTTCATGACCGACCTGCTGGACCAGCTTCGCAAACGCCGCACCTTCGCCATCATCTCCCACCCGGACGCGGGTAAGACCACGCTCACCGAGAAGCTCCTGCTCTTCGGCGGGGCCATCCAGATGGCCGGCACAGTCAAGGGCCGCAAGGCCGCCCGCCATGCCACCTCCGACTGGATGGAGCTGGAGAAGCAGCGCGGGATCTCCGTGACCTCCTCGGTCATGCAGTTCCCCTACGGCGACTCCATCGTGAACCTGCTCGACACCCCGGGCCACGAGGACTTCTCCGAGGACACCTATCGCACCCTCACCGCCGTGGACTCGGCCCTGATGGTGATCGACGTCGCCAAGGGCGTGGAGGAGCGGACCATCAAGCTCATGGAGGTCTGCCGGCTGCGCGACACCCCCATCCTCACCTTCGTCAACAAGCTGGACCGGGAGGGGCGCGACGCCGTCGACATCCTGGACGAGGTGGAGTCGGTGCTGAAGATCCAGTGCGCCCCCATCACCTGGCCCATCGGGATGGGCAAGCGCTTCAAGGGGGTCTACGATCTGCGCCATGATCGCACCCACCTCTTCAGCGCCCAGCACGGCGGCCGCATCGCCGAGGGCGAGGTGATCGAGGGAATCGCAAACCCCCGCATGGATGAGCTACTCGGCGACCAGGCGGACGAGCTGCGCGTCGAGATGGAGCTGGTCCAGGGCGCGAGCCACCCCCTGGACCTGGACGCCTATCGGGCGGGCCGCCAGACCCCGGTCTTCTTCGGCTCCGCGATCAACAACTTTGGGGTCAAGGAGCTCCTGGACGCCTTCGTGGACTATGCCCCGCCGCCACGGCCTCGCCAGACCGCCCAGCGGATCGTTAACCCGGCGGAGGGGCGCTTTACCGGCTTCGTGTTCAAGATCCAGGCGAACATGGACCCGGCGCACCGGGACCGGGTGGCTTTCCTGCGCGTCTGCTCCGGGAGCTATACGAAGGGCATGAAGATGCGCCATGTGCGCATCGGAAAGACCATCCAGGTGGCCAATGCCATCACCTTCCAGGCGGACGAGCGCCGCCACGTGGAGGAGGCCTTCCCCGGCGACATCATCGGCCTGCACAACCACGGCACCATCCAGATTGGCGACACGTTCACCGAAGGAGAGGAGCTGAAGTACGAGGGTGTTCCCTATTTCGCCCCGGAACTGTTCCGGCGCATCGTCCTCAAGGACCCATTGCGCACCAAGGCGCTCCAGAAGGGGGTGGTGCAACTTGCGGAGGAAGGGGCCACCCAGGTGTTCCGGCCGCTGAAGAACAACGACATGATCCTGGGGGCGGTGGGGATCCTCCAATTCGACGTGGCGGCCTTCCGGCTCAAGGACGAGTACGGGGTGGATGCCGTCGTGGAACCGGTCGCGTTGCACGCCGCCCGCTGGGTCGGCTGTGACGACCCCAAGATGCTCGAGCGCTTCAAGGAGAAGGCCTACGAGAACCTGGCTCTGGACGGTGACGAGCAGCTCGTCTACCTGGCTCCTACCCGCGTGAACCTCAGCCTCACCGAGGAGCGCTGGCCCGATATCCGGTTCCTCGCCACGCGGGAGCTGTAGCCCACCCTAGGTCGGCCTTCAGCCCGACAGGGACATCCAGGTATTCCACGACCCCCGATGTCTAGCGTTCGGCCGACGGCTCAAGCACAGGTGGCCTCCGTAGCGCGCGTCCTGTTGGCGCTGCTGGTCAATTGGAAATCGTTGACCGTCTCCGGTTTCCCTTTCTTTGGTCAAGAGGAATCGGGCTCAGTAATTGAGGCTGAAACATTTTCGGAGCTCAGCCTCCAAAAGGACAAAGTCACTGTCCGGCGCGCACGAGCCGAACGCGGTTGGGTTCGTACTTATAGCCGTCGTGGACCTTGCCATTGGCGAAGTGCACGTACCACGCGTGGTACGAAGCGTAGGAGCTCGGCGACGAAGACCAAAACGGGGTCGACGGCGTATTAGGGAAGTACCTCGCGTTGATGGCCGGGCCGGCGCAACTCCGCTCGACCAGCGATTCGAGCTCGTTCTTGTTCGGCAGGCGCCAGTCCGCGTGACCAGCGAAGTCCGCAGCGGCGGCGGCCCGCAGGGCCTGCCCCCAGGCGATGCCGACGGCAGCGCCGCCCGCGCAATCCGCGCCGCTTTGGCCCTCGGCGCACTGTTTCCACATCAGCCCCGTGCCGGCATCCGTCACGGTGCCGTTGCCGTTATCCGTAAAGCGGCTGTCTGGGGCCGTGGCCGGGATGTCGTCCCGGCAGGTCTGCGCACAGACGCCGGCGCAGGCCGCACCCAGCAGCAGGGCCGCCCCTATTCTGCCGATTGTCTCAATCATCGTGCTTGTCCTCTCGGTTAGTCAAAAAGGCAGCGATCAGGCGGCCCCAGCATCGGGCAGGCCCCTGAGGCGACCGTCGGTTGCCGGCCATGCCCCGAGTGAAGAGGTCCCTGAGCACCCGCCGCTTCATACCCCACGGCAGATGGCCCTTCTCAACGACGAAGGCATAGGGCCGGCCCGCCCCCCGCAGCGTGGGCCCAATCCCCTTGATATGGGAGAGCGGCCAGGCGACACCTGGGCGTTGCTCCGGGAGCACGTCGCCCCAGCGGGCCAGCCAGGGGGCCTGAGCGAGGGCCGCTTGCCGGCCCGCGCCGAACAGGGCCAACCGGTTGCCGAGCTGCACCAGGGCGACGCCCGGGTGGAATGTGCGCCGGAACCAGGCCAATTGGCTGCGCAGCGAGGTCACGCTTGCGGGCTCCCAACGCGGTCTGAGATGCCCGTCGGCAACCGCGAACAGGTGGCCGGGCCACGCGTAGCGGTCGAACAGCGCCTCCAGACGCGGCACCAGCACAGGGTGGAGCACGCGGTCGCGGAAGTCCGCGGCGGGGATCTCGCGCGCCTTGGGCTGGCGAGCGACGAAGCAAAGGGAGCGGGAGGGGGAGTAGGTAGGGTCCCGCAGGGCCGATGCGGTGTCGACCAGATGGTCCAGCAACCGCAGCTCGTAACGCCGCGCGTTGGCCGTATCCCGCTTACGACGGCGGCACCTGGGAGCCATCCATGGCGCGCCGTCCAGCCCCGCATCCCGGCGGGTCCGTTCGCGCCGCTGCGTTCGTCCACTGGACGAACGGTCGCCGCTGACCCGGCGCGCACGAGCCGAAAGTTGTTGGCGTTGTTCTTATTGAGGCACGAACCTCCTGCTCGACGGCGACGAGCAGGCGATTGGCGTCCCGCCAGATCGGCAGGTGGTTCAGGTGTGACAGGGCACGCCCCCTCCCGGCGGGAATCCGCCGCCTGGCGCACGGATCCACCGGATTGAGACCAACGGCGCGGTCAAGGCGTGATGCCGCAAAAGGACTAAGTCACTGTCCGGCTCGCACGAGACGAATGTGGCGGGCGGCGTCCTTAGGGCTGTAGGTGACGTCGCCAGAATGGAACTGCACGATCCACGTCCACTCGGAGTCGTGAAGGGTCGACGAAGACCAATACCCACTTGATCGGGTGTTCGGGAACCACGCCGTGTCGATGGTGGGTTTGAATCGATCATTACTGACGATCGACAACAGCTCCCGCGGATCGGGCAGGCGCCAGTCGTTGGCCCCGCACAGTCCCTGGGCGTTCACCGCGTCCTTGAAGGCCTGGGTGTCGCACGCGATCCCATAGCTGCAGGTGCCACCATTCGGCGTCCCGGCGTCGCCGCCGTTGGTGCCGGAATCCGGGTTGTACCAGCTGTAGAGGTTGTCCGCGTCGCGTAACCCGCCGTCATCGGTCTTGACCTCCCAGATCAGCCCGGTGACATCGTCCTGGACGCAGGACCAGGCCGTGGCGTTCGCGGGCAGCGGGTCGCCCTCGGCGTCGAGCTTGGTGAAGCTGAAGCCGGCGTGGCCGTCGCTGTCGTCGTTGTGGGTGACGTCGCGCCCGTACTCCGCGTCCTGGCCCGGAAAGCCGGGCACCGGGCAGGGCAGGCTATTGCTCGCCTCCCCGCCACTAACATAACTAAACGCATAATCCCCGCACAGGGTGATGCCGGTGTCGTTGAGTGGCTGGGCTGCCACCGGCGTATCGCCGTCAACTTGAATCGCTACGGGCAGGGTGTTGGGAAAGACCCGCCTGAGCGCCAGCCTCCCGTCGAGTACGCCGACCGGTGCATCCTCCGGGAGCAACACCGTCACCTCGAAGGTCACCTCCTGGCCGGGGCGGAGCACGCGCGGAAACTCGGGCTGGGTGACCCTAAGGTAGGGTTTGATCGCCCCCCACGCCACAACGCGTAACTGGTGGGCGGCGAGAATCGGCAGGCGGCCGGTATTCCTGAGCACGACCGAATAGGTCTGCTCCTCGCCGGGGGCGATGCCCTCGGTGACCAGCGGCTCGGGGTCCCAGCTGATCTGCGTCCCCGGCAGCGTCTCGTCGTCCGCGGACGCCGCCCCGGCGAGCAACGCCAAGAGCACAGGCGCCGCAACCCGAAGCCAACGTTTTGGTGTCTTCATAGCATTCCCATCCCCTATGTCACTGGCCGCAGGCGAGGCGGTTGGCCTCGGACAAGGATCCGTCTACCGAAGGAGCACCGAAGGGAAACAAGGCGCGTCGGGGCTCATCCCCCTCCCCGCAAATGAAACAGCCGGACGCCTCGCGTGACCTTGTCGCTGGTCACCCTCGGCAGTCCGGCTGTCCTTGATCCCAGAAACTGGAAACTCAGGATCCGCGACTTTCCGCCCCTACCTCACGATAGGTTTGGCCTTATTGTTTGTGTGGGCCACACGGTGACACGGGAATCCCTGGCGGTCAACCGAGTGGCTTGTCTTCGGGGGATAAGGGTCAAGTCGTTCCTCTTGCCTCTAAGTTAAGGCGAGCCAGGTCTTCATGTCTGCTGACCGTGCCTTCTCCGGCCGTTCGCGCACCCAGACTCTCCGACCGCTCCGGGTCGTGACCTGTCGCTCAGTCTCCACAAGCGCGCCGATCCGACCTGGGACGGCGCGGCCTGCAGCCCGGACAGCCCGAGTGCCAGCAAGGGGTTGCCAGTTCCCTTGCAGCGCTTTCTCGCGCGACCTGACAGACGGCCTCACCCGGTCGACGATCGACCGAAGGGTGGGTGATTGATTGCCGGCAGGCCGACGAAGCTCGTCCAGTGTGACGAGGATCGACCCGCACTGGAAGGGCGCCAGCACGACCACCAACCGCGTGCCGTACCCTGTTGTCGCGAATTCCACGCTCCCGACTTGGGGCGGCGCCACGATGTCCGCGACCCGGATGAAAAGCGGATCGCCAGGACCTTGGTCGCGGACCAGCTCGGCCGGTACGCGGCAGACGCCGCGGCATCATGCGGCCCTGTCCGCGGCACCGGAATGCCTCAACCCGGCGAGCTGCCTGTCCTGGACCTTGCCCAGAAGCATCACGGCCAGAATGGCCCCGAGAAGGGCAAGCGCCATGTCCGACTGGGTATCCCACACGTAGCCTTGCGTGCCCAAGAAGGCGTCGGCGGCTGCCCCACTCACCAGGGCAACCCACCACTCAATGAGCTCATATAAGGCGCTAAGGGCCAGGGCGAAGGTGACGACGAAAAAGTTCAGCCACCTCGGCCCCCTGATCACATTGAGCCTGGTCAGGACCTCTCTGGCCAACAGGGCGGGCACGAAGCCCTGTGCCAAATGCCCGATCTTGTCGTAATTGTTCCTCCCCGAGCCGAACAGGTCGTTGATCGCGTCCAAGAGCGGGACCTCGGCGTAGGTGTAGTGACCGCCAATCATCAGGATGATGCAATGGATGAGGATCAAGAGATACGACAGATTGGTGAGCCGGAACCTTCGATAGGTGGCCACTAGGACGATGAGACCCAAGACGGCGGGCGCCACCTCCAGGGCCCAGGTCAGGTAGTCGTGGGGCCTGATCGCGGACCAGATCAAGACCGAAAAATAGACCAAGAGCCATGTTGCTTGTATCAATCTCTGAGCTCCTTTGGCTTGCACCCCGGATCGGTCGGCTACCTCATGGCGATCTCGGCGTCCTGGTGGGTCTCCGAGAACCACGCGTCTTCTTGGGGCTCGCTGGCCGGCACATCTTCGATGACGAATCCCTCCCAGGAGGCGCCGAGCTTGGGATGGCTGTGCAGGGCCGTCCCATCGGCAATGCCCAGCAGTTGGTGGAGCAGGCCGGTGTCGCGCACGTACACCTTGGGCGACTTCGTCTGGCGCTTGCCGAGGTTGGCGTGCCAGGGCGTTACTTCCGGTGACGTTGGAGCGCAGGTCGAGGATATCAGCGCTGACAATGGGGGCAGTAGAAACTCGATCGCTGGCCGATGCGCCGTTGGCGCAGGGGTTCGCCGCAGCTCGGGCAAGGCTCGCCGGTACGGCCATAGACCCTGAGCGACTGGGCGAAATAGCCGGGGTTGCCGTCCTCCTGGACGAAATCCCGCAAGCTGGTCCCGCCCTGGGCAATGGAAGCTTCAAGAACGGACCGGACCGCAGCCGCCAGGCGCTGGTAGCGCTCCAGGCTGATGCGGTGGCTGGGACGCGCGGGATGGATCCCCGAGCGGAACAGGGACTCGCTGGCGTAGATGTTCCCCACCCCGACCACCACGCCGCCGTCCATGAGGAAGGGCTTGACGGCCAGGCGGCGGCGCCGGCTCTCCCGGTAGAGGTGGGCCCCGTCAAATGCATCTCCGAGGGGCTCCGGACCCAGGTCCTTGAGTAGGGGATGGCGGGCCACGGCGAGGGCTGGCGGGTCCGGGGTCCAGACCAGCAGACCGAACCGCCTGGGGTCCCGCAGGCGCAGGCAGAGTCCGTCCGAGACCACCAGGTCCAGGTGATCGTGCTTGGCCGGTGGGCTCTCGGCAGGCAAGACGCGCAGGCTCCCGGACATGCCGAGATGCAGGATCAGGGTGCCCCCCTCGATCTCGATCAGAAGGTACTTTGCCCGGCGGCTGAGCCCCAGGACCGGCCGGCCCGCCACCCGCCGAGGAGATCGCCGGCCCGCTGAACGCAGCCTCCCTGCAACGGGCGGCGGTGCTGGTGGTCGATGACAGCCGCACGATGCGGCTGGTCCTGATCCGCGCCCTGAATGCCCTTGGGTTTCACAACATCACGGAGGCGACCAATGGACGGCAGGCGCTCGACCTCGTGCTCGCGAGATCCTTTGACCTCATGCTGCTCGACATGGAGATGCCGGAGATGAACGGCATGGAGGTGCTGGTCGCCGTCAAGACCCACTGCGATCTGGCGGCGTTGCCGATCATCGTCATCTCGGGGGCGGACCAGGTCGAGAACGCGGTCAACTGCATCGAACTCGGCGCCGAGGACTACCTGCCCAAGCCGTTTAGTCCCACCCTGCTCCGTGCCCGGGTCACCTCCTCCATTGAGAAAAAGCGGCTGCGCGACCTGGACCGCCTTCGCCTGGCCCAATTGCAGGCCGAGAAGGAGTTGCTCGAGATCGAGAAGGACAAGTCGGAACGCCTGCTCCTCAACATCCTGCCCAAGGCCATCGCCGAGCGTCTCAAGCGGGGCGAACGCACCATCGCCAATGGCCACCCCACCGTGACGGTGATGTTCGCCGACCTGGTGGGATTCACCGCGCTGTCCCGCCGCACGCCACCGGATGATCTGGTCGGCATCCTGAATGGCATCTTCACCACCTTCGACCTGCTGGTCGAAAAGCATCAACTGGAGAAGATCAAGACGATCGGAGACAGCTACATGCTCGCGGGCGGAATCCCCCTGCATCGCGACGACCACGCCCAGGC
>JBGSUY010000186.1:0-5876 GCA_041753195.1 Chromatiaceae bacterium | reverse complement strand
CTGGCGCTTGGCCGCGGCGCTCGCCGCGGCGATCCGCCGCAGGGACTCGAGCCCGGCACGGAAGCGCGGGGCGTCCGTCTCCAGGGTCAGCGGGAAGACCTGGCGACTGATGGCGGTGGTGATCTCGAACACCCGATGGTCGAACTCGGTGGGGTCGATCCCCAGGGCCTGATACATCTCGGGCCGCGTATGGTCGCGGACATACATGGTCGCGTAGACGGCGAGCAGGAAGAAGCGGATCCACAGCTTATTGAGTCCGCCCAGCAGGTGGGGGTGGGCCCGCAGGATCAGGGCGAAGGCCTCCCCATGGCGGTACTCGTCATTGCACCACTCCTCGAACCACTCAAAAATCGGATGGAAACGGTGCTCCGGGTGGCGCTCCAGATGGCGGTAGATGGTGATGTAGCGGGCGTAGCCGATCTTCTCCGAGAGATAGGTGGCGTAATAGATGTATTTGGGCTTGAAGTAGGTGTACTTTTTTGCCTTCTTCAGGAACCCCAAGTCGACGGCCACCCCCATATCGGAGAGGGATTTGTTGATGAAGCCCGCGTGGCGCGACTCGTCCCTGGCCATGTAGCCCATGAGCTCCTTGATGTCCGGGTTCGCGACGTGCTTCTTGATCTCGGTGTAGAGCACGCAGCCGGAGAACTCGGCAGTGATGGAGCTGATCAGGAAGTCCAGGAACTCCTCCCGCAGGGCCTCCGGCAGCCGCTCGGCGTGGGGGCTGAAGTCCTCCACCCGGCGGAAATGGGTGCGGTTCTCGTCGCGCTCGAACTCCGCCATCATCTGGTCCCATTCGTGGCGCACCGGCGAGATGTCCAACCGCTCCATGGCCGCGTAATCGGTGGTATAGAAGCGCGGGCTGAGTAGGCTTTCTTGCCTCGCCCGCGCCGTGGAATCCGCCAAGGAATCCTTGTTTGTCGGCAATGCGAGTGCCTCTTCCATCCGTTCCTCCCGCCTCAATGGCGATGTTTGTCGATGGGGCGACGGTCGTAGCCGTCGCTCGGGGCCCGGGGCCGCCCAATGGGCAGCCCCGGCGTGATTGGCCCAGCTCGGCCTTGGCTCAACCCTGGCCCGACCAGAAGCGGTCCATGGCAGCGGTTGTCTCGGCGGGCTTCTCCCAATGAGGGAGCCCTAAGCTCGGTCCGATGCGCTCCACCCGCCAGTTGGTCCGGTCGCCCAGGAATTCCGGCAACAGGTCGAAGTTGATGTTTGGGTCCCGGTCGTGGAGGACTAGCACCGGCTGCGTCACCCCTGCATAGAGCCGTGCGGTGGCATCCTGGGTGAAGAGCTGGCCGGAGAGGAAATAGAGCGGGGCATAGCGGGCCCCCGGCTGGCGGGCCGTAGCGTGGGCGTAGTCGATCATCTCGGGGGGGACGGGACCCACGAACGAGAGTCGCAAGAAATAGCGGATGCTCGGCCGCGAGGTCAGGGCGGCGAAGAGGCCCTGGCTCAGACCCGGCAGGCTCAAGACCCCATGGACCCGCTCCCCCGTCGTGCCGCCGGGCATGGTGCGGGTGCTGAACCCAGTGGGCGAGATCAGCACCAGGGAGCGGATCAGTTCCGGGGCGGACTGGGCCACAGCGGCGGCGAACTCGGCGCTGAGGGAGAAGGCCACCACATCCGCGGGCTCGCGGATCACCTCCCGCAGCAGACCCTTCAGGGCCTCCTGGAACAGCTCGGGCGAGTAGCGCCGGTCCGAGCGCTCGGAGAAACCGAACCCCGGCAGGTCTGGGGCCAGGACCGGGCGGCTCCCCCGGTAATGCTCGAACAGGGGCCGCATCTCGAAGGCGCTGGGTGCCGCATTGATGCTGTGCACCAGGAGCAGCGGCGTCCCGGATCCGATACCGGCCTGGTAGTAGGACACACGCCCCACCCCCGGCAACCGCAGATCCCGGCGGGGGGCGTCCAGGGCCTCCGGGAGCCGACTCTGGTGCACCCCGGCCGGGGTCTCGGCGCCGGGGAGAGACACCCGCGAGGGCTCCGCCGCGAGGACGCCGGCATTCCCGGACCCGCTCCACATAAGGGTCAGGGCGGCGAGGGCGAGCCCGGTGTCCTTAGCCGAAAGGCAGACGGCGGGCGAAACAGGTAACGTCACGGCGACTTTACATTTCGAACGTCATGATTGGTTGACAGTATAGCAAGATCCAGGCACACCATCGAAGGCAAGCCGTCCCGAGACCCGCCTGATGCGCCGGCCCGCCCCCGCTTACCCCGTTGATCGACACACCCCTGGGACCCCATGTTCCCGCAGCACCTGCGATGGGATTAGCAACCTCCATGAATGGCGAACCCCAGGCACCCGTGCGGCACTTCACACTCTTGCTCAGCGGTGCAGCCCTGGCGATTGCGGTCGCGGTCCCCGGCTGCCCGGCTCGGGTGACCCGGGACCAGCCGACCGGGACCTTGGCGCCAGCGGCCGGGTCCTTGCAGTCCGTGACTGGCTGCCAGATCGACACCCGCCTCTTCAGCCCGGAGCGCCCCAGGACCGACGCCCTGGTGGTCCTGGGTCATGGCTTCCTGCGCAGCCAGGAGCGCATGGCGGGACTGGCCCAGGCCCTGGCCGTGGCGGGCGTGCCGACCATCACCCTGGACTTCTGCAACAGCCGACCCTGGGACGGGCGCCATGTCCAGAACGGACAGGACATGCGCCGGGTCGCGGATCGGCTCGGCGCTCGGCGGGTGGTCTACGCGGGCTTCTCGGCCGGGGGACTCTCCGCCCTGGTGGCGGCCTGGGGCGACCCCCGGGCGGTCGGGGTCCTGACCCTGGACCTGGTGGACGACGGCGGGCTCGGGGAGGGCCTGGCGCGCACCCTGCCGATCCCTCTTCTGGCTATCCAGGGGGATCCGGCCCCCTGCAACGCCCAGGGGAACGGACTCAGGGTCTTCGCCGCAAGCCGAAGGGCCCGGGTGCTGACCGTCGCGGATGCGAGCCACTGCGACTTCGAGTCGCCGACGGACTGGCTCTGCGAGTCCATCTGCGGCCAACCGGACAGCGGCTCCGAGGAGCGACGCCGGGAGGTCATAGCGCGCTCGGTCGCTCTCACCCTAGAGCTGCTCGGCATCGAGCCATCGGGGACCCCGCCTCAACAGGCGTCGCGGGAGAGGGGCGAGACCCTCGGGGTCGGCGATACAGAAACCTGAAGGTGGCACCTAAGAGCCCCCCGAGGATTTAGGGAGCGGGCGGCTCCAGCCCCCGGCCGAAGACCTCGGCGTAAGGCGCCGCGTAGGGCGCGACGGTCTCGTAGACGTGATAAGGGACAATACGGGCCTCGTTGGCGGGGAACTTCTCGCGCACATGGGTGAGATTGCGCAGCAGCTTCATCTCGATGATGGCCCGGGCGAACTCCAGACCCTTGGGGCCACTCCGGCGCTGCAGGAAGGCGATGAGGCGACGCACCAACCAGGGGGGGCGGGCGGGGCGCCGGGCGAGCATCTGGATGAAGCGCGGCATACCGCGGGTGCGGTCGCCGCTCTCGAAGACGGGCTGGACCTCCGGATCGGGGCGGAGCAGGTTCAGCAGCTCCTGGCCCCGGGCGGTGCGCGCCAGTACCCACTGCCAGCCAAGCGGCGCCCCGAGATAGCCGATGGTGATGTCAGACAGGGTGTTCGGGTAGTCGAAGCAGGAGAGGCACGCCGAGGGGAAAATCCCCTGGAGCCGGTCCATGGGGAAGTCGATGTAGTCCACCCGCTCCCGGTGCCCGTCCTCGTGGTTGAGCCACAGGCTGAAATCCTGCATGAACTCGTAGTGGACCACGGTCTCTGGGGAGCGGGAGATGGTGGAGAGGAAGAGCTGCTGGTCGGCGTAGGTCACGTTGTCGCTGCACGGCAGACCGATCAGGTCCAGCCGATCGAGTCCCAGCTCCGGCTCCGCCTGGCGCAGGATCTGCACCTGACAGCCGGTACCGACCACCGCCAGGCGGCGGATCCCCGACTCCCGCACCTGATCCAGCAGGGACAGATTGGGCGAGAGGCTCGGCTTGTTTCCGACGCAGGCGCGCACCTCCTCGGGACTTCGGGCCAGCACCGGCCTGGGCTCGAAGCGGGTCCCGGGGTTGGTCCCGGTGAGGATCACCGCCTCCACCTCGCCGCGCTCCAGGAGGCGTGCGGCCAGGGTGGTCACCATCCCCGTCCACTGGGCCCCCGGCACCGGTCGGCGCAGGCGCATCACGGCCATCTCCCGGAAGATGCCAAAGGGCAGCTCATCCCCCGGCCGGCGTCGGCGCCCGTGCAGTCGAAGCTCGATCTCCTCCGCCCGATTGCGCACGAAGAGACAGGTCTCGGCCATACGGGGGCGCAGAAAGCTGTCGCACAGGCCACAGTCGCTACACAAGCGCGGGCGGCCCCGCAGGCGCCGGTCGTGGCTCATCAAGCTGACATCATGGAGCCCCTTCGATGGGCCTTCGTCCATTTTGGGTCCTCCTGCGGTATGGTTGCCGCGGTCTCCCTGCCCAACGGCACGGGACGTCCTTGGCGAGTCAACACTGGAAACCGACGCGATGTTGAGGCGCACCCTCTTGGTCCTAGCGGCCCTGCTCATCCTCTTGCTTGGGATCGCGGCCCTGGGTCCCTTTCTGATCTCAGGCGAGACCGTTCAACCCCAGGGTGAGGTCCGGGACGCGGCCACCCCCGGCAGCCGCTTTCTCACCATCCCCTTCGCCGGCACCCCGGGGCTTGAGATCTACTATCTGGAGGCGGCCCCCGAGGGCGGGGGGCAGGGCCCCGTCTTCGTGCTGCTCCATGGCTTCACACTCAACAGCTTCACCTGGGGGGCCGTTCGCGATGCCTTCGCCGCCCGCGGACGGACCATCGCCTATGACCAGCCGCCCTATGGTCTGAGCGCCAAGCCCGCCGCCGGCGATTGGAGCGGCACCAATCCCTACGACAAGGCGGCCGCCCTGGAGCAGCTCTTCGCCGTCATGGATGCCCTCGGGGTGGAGCAGGCCGTCCTGGTGGGCAGCTCCTCCGGCGGGACCTTGGCCCTGGAGGCCGCCCTCGCCCGGCCCGATCGGGTGCAGGCCCTGCTCCTTGTCGCCCCCTGGGTCTATGCCCAGCGCCCCACCCTGCCCGCCTGGCTGGCCGAGCTACCCCAGATGCGGCGGCTGAGCCTACTCATCGCCCGCAAGCTCGGGGCGAGCACCCTGCTCCGGCTCTCCTACGCCGACCCGGACAAAGTCACCACCGAGCGCCTGGACTTGGCCCGCATCCACACCCGGGTGGCACAGTGGGACCTGGCCTGGGGTGAGCTCCTTAACCACTCCCTGACCACCCCCGTGGACGTCGGCGAGCGGCTTCGGTCGGTGACCCAACCGGTCCTGCTGGTCGCCGGGGACCAGGACCGGCTGGTCCCGCCGGCGGACACCGAGCGCGTCGCCGCCGCACTGCCGGACGCCGAGCTTAAGGTCCTTCCCGGCTGCGGTCATGTGCCCCATGAGGAATGCCCGGGCGCCTTCCTCGAGGCCGTGGGGCCCTGGCTCGATCGGTCGGCGCCGCGTCCCTGAGGCCCGGCCCCACAGGTCAGCGAGGCATGGACTCCCCCTTGAGCCAAGCACGCCCCCTTGGCGCGGACTCCCGGTGGAGAGCCACGGGCAATTGCCCCTTGCGTCAATGTAGCTTTACAGTACGAAGTGTACTTCAGATGCGACGATGAGGTCCCCTGGCCTTCATCGTCCACCCCGAACCCCCATCGGAGATCCCGCAGCATGCCCGTCGCCTTCCCCTTCTCCTCCATCGTCGGCCAGGACGAGATGAAGCTCGCCCTGCTGATCGGTGCCGTGGACCCCCGCATCGGCGGGGTCCTGGTCTTCGGCGACCGGGGCACCGGCAAATCCACCGCCGTGCGCGCCCTGGCGGCCCTGCTCCCCAAGCAGCGGGCC
>JBGSUY010000185.1:0-13941 GCA_041753195.1 Chromatiaceae bacterium | reverse complement strand
CTGCGCCGCACGGCGGTGAATCCAGCCCGCGCCACCAGATCGGCAACCCGGTCGAAGCGCTCCGGGTGGCGCGGCACCAGCACCAGCAGGGCATTCGGGACCTCGGCTCGAACCCGCCGATGGGCCTCCAACACTGGCTCCTCCTCCCCCTCGTGGGTGCTCGCGGCGACCCAGACGGGGCGCCCTCCCCAGTCCCGGCGCAGCACCTCCGATTGCTCCTGGAGGCTGGCCGGCGGCCGCTGGTCGAACTTGATGCTCCCGGTGACCTCAACCCGGTCCGGGGCCGCCCCCAGCTCAAGGAAGCGGCGGGCGTCCGCCTCCCCCTGAGCAGCGATTCGATCGAACCGGTTGAGGGTCTCCCGGGTCAGTGGCTGGAACCGCGCGTAACCTCGGGCGGAGCGATCGGAGAGACGCGCATTGGCCAGCACCACCGAAATCTGGCGACGGTTGGCCTCCGCCAGGGTGTTGGGCCAGATCTCGGTCTCCATCACCAGGATCAGCCGTGGCCGCACTGCATCCAGGAAGCGCCCGACCATGCCCGGCAGGTCGACGGGGGTGTAGCGATGGATCACCGTCTCACCGAAGAGATCGGCCACCCGTGCCGCCCCGGTGGGGGTGGTGGTGGTCACCAGGACCCGCTGGGGCGGGTCCCGCGCCAGCAGATGGCGGATCAGGGGGGCCGCCGCCTGCACTTCTCCGACCGAGACCGCGTGGACCCAGACCTCCGCCGGCCCCGGTAGGGAGCCCTGAAGGGCCAGACGCTCGCCGATCCGCCGCCGATAGGCCGGCGCACGCAGGCTGCGCCACAGGAGCCTCAATAGTGCCAGTGGCAGCAACAGGCGCAGCAGCAGGGTGTAGAGGGTCAGGGTCAAGCCGCAGACTCCCCGGAGCCTGGGGTGATCGGAGTCATACCGGCTTCACCTCGTTTCTCGGGTTCCCAATCTGCACGTAGGAGCGGCGCCCCGCCGCGAAGCGCCCTCGCCGCCATTGCGCCGCCCTCGCCGCCATTGCGCCGCCTGAGCGGTCCAGTCGCGCCGACGACGGCGCTCCTAGGGAAGACCGAACATTCATGGGTTAGCCGTTTAGCTCGCCCCAGCCGGAATCTCGTAGGTCAGCCCAAAGACCATATCGGTCATCCACCGGCGGAAGGACTCGTTGTCCATGAACTGCTTGAACAGCTCCGTGTCGTCCTTCAGGACAGCCGTCATCACCCGGGCCAGGGCCTTGTCGTGCTCGATGCGGGCGTTCTGCTTGTCGGAGTTCTTCTTGGCGTTCCGGTAGGCGGTGTCCGCTTCAACGCGGCTAGGAATGTCCTCGGTGATCAGCTTGTGCACGCGGTCCGCGTCGGTCCAGGGGATGTTGCCGAACTGGTCGTTGAAGCTATTGAGGATGTTTGACAGCCGGTCCAGCTCCGGCTCGGGCTTGCGGCCGCCGCCGGTGGTGGGCACCGGCTCTATCTCGGCGTCCGCGTCGGCGAGCTGGATCTGCACCGCCGCCTGCTTTTCGACTCGGTAGCTGTCCATGTCGATGGCTTCGAGGATGCCCTTGGCCAGGTCCTCCTCGACCGGGGCTGGCAGCTTGGGCACCAGGAAAGTCAGGAAGATCGAGAGCTTCTCCCACTCCGCGTTGGTGTAGGGCAGGATCGAGGAGAGGAAGCCGTAGGTACGCAGAAACGCCTTGGCCTTGCCCTTGAAGTCGACCTGGCCGTCCTCTGCGAGCTGGGACCTGTAGACGGCGACGCAGGTGTCGAGGATCGGGTCGAGGGCTTCGCGCTCGGCCCCGCCGAGGTAAAGCCCCACAAGGTCCTCGACCTGCGCAGCCGTGTGAACCTGGTACCCATCGAGCGCGGCCTTCAGGTCGTGGAGCTTGTTCGGGTCGGTCTCCTCGGCCAGGATGGTGGTGCGGTAGTAGTCGCTGAACGCCTCCTGGATGGTGTCCGAGTCGTTCATGAAGTCCAGCACGAAGACGTCGTGCTTCTGCGGGTGCGCCCGGTTGAGGCGCGAGAGGGTCTGCACGGCCTTGATGCCGGAGAGCTGCTTGTCCACGTACATGGTGTGCAGCAGCGGCTCGTCGTAGCCGGTCTGGAACTTGTCGGCGCAGACCAGGAAGCGGTACGGGTCCTCCTGGATCTTGTCGGCGATCTGCCCGGAGGGGAAGCCGTTGAGCGACGCCTCGGTGACCTTGGCCCCGCCGTACTCGTGCTCGCCGGAGAAGGCGACGATGCCCCGGTAAGGGCTTTTGCGCTCGGCGAGGTAGTCACTCATGGCGTGGTGGTACTGGATGGCCCGCTCGATCCCGCTGGTGACCACCATGGCCCGCGCCTGGCCGCCGATCTTCTTGAGCGCCAGGACCTGCTCGTGGAAGTGGTCGACCATGATCTCGGCCTTGAGCCGGATGGCGTGGTCATGGCTCTCCACGTACCGCCGCAGCTTCTTCTTCGCCCGCTTGGTGTCGAACTCGGGGTCGCCCTCAACCTTCTTGATGAGCTTGTAGTAGCTTCCCACCGGCGTGTAGTGGCGCAGCACGTCCAGGATGAAGCCCTCCTGGATCGCCTGCTTCATGGTGTAGCTGTGGAAGGGACTGTGCTTGACGGTGCCGTCCGGCTGCGGCTCGGGCTCGCCGAAGATCTCCAGCGTCTTGTTTTTTGGCGTCGCGGTGAAGGCGAAGTAGCTGGCGTTGGGCAGCATCTTCTTCGCCAGCATCCGCTGCTCCAGGGCGTCGTTGACGATGTCCTCGGGGTCCGACCCGATCCCACCAAGGGCCTCGCTGATGGCGGCGGAGGTCTTGCCGCCCTGGCTGGAGTGCGCCTCGTCGATGACGATAGCGAAGCGCCGCCCGCGGTGCTCGGCTCCGATCTCATCGAGGATGAAGGGGAACTTCTGCACCGTGGTGATGATGATCTTCTTCCCCTCGGCGATAAACCGGCGCAGGTCCCCGGAGTGCTCGGCGTGGCCAACGGTCGCGCCCACCTGGGCGAACTGCTTGATGGTGTCCCTGATCTGCTTGTCGAGAATGGTGCGGTCGGTGACGACGACGATGGAGTCGAAGACCGGGGCGCCGTCCTTTTCAAGGCCGATCAGCTGGTGGGCCAGCCAGGCGATGGAGTTGGACTTGCCGCTGCCGGCCGAGTGCTGGATCAGGTAGCGCCGGCCCGCACCGTGCCGGGCGGCATCGGCCAAGAGCTTGTGCACCACGTCGAGCTGGTGGAAGCGCGGCCAAATCTGCACCGCCCACCTGCGCCCGGTCTTCGCGTCCTTGAGCTCGACCACCTGGGCGTAGTTCTCCAGGATGTCGGTCAGGCCACCAGGTGTGAGGACGCGCTTCCACAGGTAGGCGGTCTTGAGGCCATGCGGGTTCGGCGGGTTGCCAGCCCCATCGTTCCAGCCCAGGTTGAAGGGCAGGAACCAGGACGCCTTGCCCTTGAGGTGAGTGCAGAAACGCACCTCGTGGTCGTCAATGGCGAAGTGCACCACGCAGCGGCCGAGCTCGAAGAGCTTCTCGCGTGGGTCGCGGTCGCGCTTGTACTGCTGGACCGCGTCCTCGACCGTCTGCTTGGTGAGGCTGTTCTTCAGCTCGAAGGTGACCACTGGCAGCCCGTTGACAAAGAGGCCCAGATCGAGGGCGAGTTGGGTCTCGTCGCGGCTGTAGCGCAATTGGCGGGTGACGCTGAAGCGGTTGGCCCGGTTGCGCTCCTTGGCCTTGGCGTTGCCCGGCGAAGGCGTGCCATAGAAGAGGTCGATGTGATGCGGGCCGTGCTTGATGCAGTGGCGCAGCACGTCGATGGTGCCGCGCTTGCTGATCTCGCCTTGCAGGCGGGCCAGAAACTTCCGGCGGGTCGGGCCGTGCTCGCCGAGGGCGAGTGCCTCGGCCACCTCGGGCTGGGTCTCGCGCAGGAAGGCCCCGAGCTGTGCCAGGTCCACGCAATACTCGCGGTCGTAGTCCTTGGGATCACCGCAGATCCAGCCTACCCCGTACTCGGCATGGGGCTCGTCCAGCGGGCCTGGAGGCAAGGCACCGGGCTCGCACGGGGAGCCGGTGAGCGCGGCGCAGATCAGCCGCTCCAGGCCGCGTTCGGTGGTGTCGGTGGTCATGGCTGGACGTCCTTGCTGCAGCCACCCCGGCCAACGCCGATCAAGCAACCGTCAAGCAACTGAGTCGTCGATAAGTGCTTATTAAATAGAGTCTTCGGGGCGATGGGGCGCGGTCTCCGGGGTGTCTGGGGGATATTCATCAAGCACTCTCCTCCGACCCCTGCGCTGCCCAATAGGGAAGGTAGCTGCGGATCCGTGTGCCGACTTCAGGGTCTGCGACCACGATGAGCCTCGCATCAACGGCCTCGTTAAGCAGCCGCGACGCCATCGAGGCATTCCTGTCGGCAATCCCGAACCGCTCGCGGAGGGACGCGTTGGTCATCGGCTTGCGGTTAACGTAGCAAAGACATGCGTGCAGATAGCAGGCACGCACCCGGTCCGCCTTGTCCATGGCGGACAGCGGCTTGTGGGCAAACAGCACCACCCGGGTGAACCCCTCCGGGCGCTCGAAGAGTGGCGCCGGGAGCTGGAACAGCTCCACCTGTTGCAGGACCTTGTCGATCCCGCTGCCCCGCTCCTCGCAGATCCGAAACCGCCGCATCAGGGAGGCCAGCCCCTCGTTGCGCGACTTGGGCGGCGTATCAACGAAGCGCAGCGTGTCCACCAGCGGCTCGCCTGGGTTGGTGATCTCGACGCGCCCATCGAAGATCTCGACCATGGGCCCGGCCCCCGTCACAAAGAGGTCCTGGTGGATCAGCGCGTTGGCGACCAGCTCGCGCACCGCCAACTCGGGGAACATGGGCACGGACTTGCGTAGCGCCTGCCCTATGACCTCGTTGGCCGGCAACAGACCATTTATGAACCCGATCAGCCCGTCGAAGCCACAGGCATACCCCTTGGCGCCCTCCTGCTCCTTGAACGTCTCCGTCCGGCCCTTGCCGCGGTACTGAATGACACGCACCGCCTTGCGGCGCAGTCCCCCAAAGGGATCGAGGCGCTTGGCGAACAAGATGGCGCCCAGGTTGGTGATGTCCCAACCGCCAGCATCGCTAGGGTGGATCAGCCGCTCACTCGCCAGCGCATCCAGGATGCCGTCGCGGTTTGCGGGGAGCGGCCGTTCCAGCAGGTCGAAATAGGCCGGATAATCCAGCAGGTGCAGCACTTCGTCGCCCGTCGCACGCTCTACGGCGATGCCGTCCTCGAACGGAGTCCGGTCGAAGATGCGCCAGAGCGTCCGCTCCTTCTCGGGGAAGTCCTTGAGATTCTTCTTGTAGGTTCCGACCCGGATGAACTCCTGGCCCGAGAAGCGCACAGGATGGCGGGCCGCGCGCGCGATTTCCAGGAGCACCACGGACCTTCCACCAACCTCTACGGCGAAAAACCGAAAATCGATCTTCGGCTCGAGTAGTCGCAGCAGCCAGCTCTCAAGCTCCTCGTTACCCACCCGCGCCGCGTGGGGATCGAAGCGAGTCCCCACCACCGCGTGGTCGCTGTCGCGAACACCCCAGATGAGATACGCAAACGCCTTACCGACTAGGGCCGCGGCATTCGCCAAGGCAGAGATGTACTCGCCAATTTCCTTGGGGTCGGCGTACTCTTCCTTGAACTCGACCCATTCGGTCTCGCGCGGCAGCGCGCACAACTCGTGCAGGAGGCTGGCAAGGTAGTCCGCGGACCTGTGGCTGGTCATGCCTCGGCCTCCTCGGGGAGGGCTTCAACGTCCTCGGTTTCCCCCTCTTCCATGTCGGTCCCGCTCTCGACCTCGTCGGGGGACTCCAACTCCTCGACATCGTCGGGCAGGAGCAAAGCCGCCTCGCGCACGTCGAGCTTGCCGGTGACCACGTCGGCGATCAGGCGGGTACGGTATTCGCGGAGGAGGACGATTTCTCGCTGAACACCGTCGACGGACGCAGCGATTCGACACACGACCTCGTCCAGTTCAACGCAGATCGAGGATTGCTCGGACAGAGGTGGCACCGGGACCAGTGCGGACTTGACGTCGTCTAGGCCGAGACCTTGCTTTGTCCCGCCATACTCGCCGGCCTTGAACTGAATACGACCGACCTCGGAATACAGTGCGTACGCTACGTATCTCGGAAGCACGGACGAGCGCTTCAGCCGGACAAGTGCTACGTGCTGGTTCACGAAGCTCGGCATCGGCAGGTCGTCCTTTACATGGACGACATTTCCAGTCAACGCCCCCGTGATACATACCAGAACGTCGTCCGGTTCGACTCTGGTGCGTTCACCTTCTGCACCAAGGGGTGGCCGCACTCGCTGGGTGAAAGACATGTTCAAAGCCATGGAGCGGCCCAGATTTCCGCTCTGTAGGAAGATATCTCCTTCGTCGCTATAGTATTCCGCCCATCCGCGCGATCCGGAGGTGACGAAGGCGGTCAGCCTGCGCAACGGAAGTAGCGCCCAATGCTCCGGCACATCCCCCAGCCACTCCACGCCGGAGGGCTTGAGGCGGACATTGGGGTCGAGGCCGCGGGTGACGGCGCGGTGGATGATGGCCTGCTTCTGTTCCTCCAGCAGCTTGATCAGCTTCTGTTTGGCGCGGATGTAGCGTCGAATCCGCCGGTCCGCGTGGTCGAGGAATCGGACGATGGCGGCTTGTTCTGGGAGGGGAGGGAGGGGCAGCCAGACTGACTTAATGGCACTGTGCGCAAGCCCATACCTCGTAACCCCGTTCGCCTCGACGTGGAACTGATATGCGATCGCTGTGCTTTCCAGCGTGCGAAAGAGATAGGCACCATCCACAGTCGCAGAAAACGGGCGAAGTAACGCTAGGTGATAGCCGCTGACGATGTCAGCGGCAGTGTCCTCGACAAGCGCTGGAACGCCAATGTCGTCCCAGGTTTCCGAGTCCTTGGTTATCAGGACGTCGCCACGGTGAAGCCGGAAACGCTCAATCTGGTCCGTGGTCGCTGTCGCACGCATGAACGCCATCGTCGACCGAATGCGATCATTCTTGTAAACGTCGACGTAGTTGCAGAGGCGGACCGGTTGCTCATCGTCCCTTGAGTGCTTGTCGACGTTGCTGACGCGTATTTCAGCCACGTTTCGCAGTCGCAGCACAGCCCAATGCTCCGGCACCTCCCCAAACCAAGGCACGCCGGAGTCCTTGTACTTGGGGTAGGGCTTGAGTCCGTCGATCATGGGACCAGCAACAGACCAGGCACGGCCTCGAAATGTGCATCCCTGGTATAGACCGGCAGGCCGTGGCGCTTGGCGATGGCGGCGATCCAGATGTCGTTGGTGGGGATCGGCGTCCCGGCCCGCTGCAGCGCCAGGACGATGACGGCATAAAAGTCCGCGGTCTCCTCATCGATGGTCAGGAGGCGGACCCGGGCCGAGTCGAGGAACAGACCAAGCTCGGATCGATTCTGTGCCTCCCGATTGCCCGCGCGGAATCCGACCAGCAGCTCGCCGAGACTCACGACGGAGAAGCCCACCTCGTCGAGTCGTTGCAGGCGGTCCACCACGTCGGGATCGCCACGCATGGCGAGCGAGTAGATGTTGGTATCGATCAGCGCGCGTCGCATGACCAAAGCTCGGGGTCCACCTTGCGCTGCGCCTCGACCGCCTCCTGGATCTCGCGGTATTCCTCCGCGGTCCAGCGACCAAAGAGTTGGTCCAGGTCGTGGTGGCGGGCGCTATGGCGCGCCGCCTTCGCGAGTCCGAAGCGTTCTCTCAGCACCTCGAGCACCAGTTGGTTGACGCTCCTGGACTCCTTCTCGGCGACCGCCTTGAGGGCCTGATCCAGGGGCTCGTCGATGCCGCGAATGGTGATGCTCTTCATCGTCGACCTCGTTTGCTATCGCGGTATGCCATCAGCCTGCAACGATAACATGGATGCGTCGGAGTCTTGGGCGGCCAATGGGCCCCTGTTCGGCGGCATGGTGCGGATCCCCGCAAGGCTGGATGCCGACAGGGCCCCGGCGTTTAGGTACTCACCCTGTCGGTCCCGATGATCTCCCCCAGCAGTCCCTCGGTCTCCCGCTCCAGCGCCAGGATGTCGGCGCGGATCTCCTCCAGGGTACGCAGGGGCTTAGGTCTGTAGAAGTAGCGGGTGAAGCTGATCTCGTAGCCGGTCTTGACCGTTTCTGGGACGTACCAGGCATCCGGGGCATGGGGCAGCACCTCGCGGCGCAGGAAGGCGACGATGCCGCCCTCTTCCATCAGCGGGACCTGCTCGGTGTCGCGCAGATCCGGGTCTGGCTCGTACTCGACCACGACGGGCTTGCCGCCGATGGTGGCGGGGAAGAGGCCGCGCAGGGGGTCGGCGACCGCGCCCTTCTTGTGGATCTTCCTGATCACCGGCGGGGCGTCCTCGGCGCGCTCGGCGGTCTCCTTCAGGGCCTTGATCTCCTTCGGCGTGTACGCCCGGTCGGGGTCGATCCCCTTGATCCGCAGCGGGCGCTCGACCGTGACCTTCCAATAGCCGAAGGCGGCGTTGGGGAAGATCTTGGACTGCTCGGTCTCCTCGAAGGCGAGGAAGGTGTCGCAGATGCGCTGGATGTCCTCCTCGGACAGCTCGCAGTTCTTCTTGCCGAGGTTCTTGCGCAGGGGCTTGTACCAGCCGGTCGCGTCGATGAGCTGGACATGCCCGGCGCGGTGCTCGGGCTTGCGGTTGCTGAGCACCCAGATGTAGGTGGCGATGCCCGTGTTGTAGAACATGTTGAGGGGTAGGGCGACGATGGCCTCCAGCCAGTCGTTCTCGATGATCCAGCGGCGGATGTTGCTCTCCCCCTGGCCGGCGTCGCCGGTGAACAGCGATGACCCGTTGTGCACCTCGGCGATGCGGCTGCCGAGCCCCCGGCCCTGGCCGGTGCCGTGCTTCATCTTGCTCAGCAGATTGGCCAGGAAGAGCATCTGGCCGTCGCTGGAGCGGGTGATGAGCGAATACTCAGGGTCGCCCGCGTGCTCGATGACGAAGCGGGGGTCCTTGATGCCGGTCTTGCCCCCCATGCGCTCCTGGTCGCTCTTCCAGCTCTTGCCGTAGGGCGGATTGGAGAGCATGAAGTCGAACTCGCGGGCCGGGAAGGCGTCGTTGGCCAGGGTCGAGTGCTCGGGCCCGCCGACGATATTGTCCGCCTGCTCGCCCTCGCCCTTGAGCAGCAGGTCGGCCTTGCAGATGGCGTAGGTCTCGGCGTTGATCTCCTGGCCGTAGAGGTGGATCTCCACCTGCTTGCCATGCGCCTGGGCGAGGTCCTTCAGGGTCTCCTCCGCGACGGTGAGCATGCCGCCGGTGCCGCAGGCCCCGTCGTAGAGGAGGTAGGTGCCGGATTCGATCTGATCGGCGATGGGCAGGAACATGAGCCTGGCCATGAGCTTGACCGCATCGCGCGGCGTCCAGTGCTCGCCGGCCTCTTCGTTGTTCTCCTCGTTGAAGCGCCGCACCAGCTCCTCGAAGACCAGGGTGCCCATGGCGTGGTTGTCCAGGCCGGGGTGCTTCACCGAGCCGTCGCCGTTGAGGACCGGCTTGGGGCTCAGGTTGATGTCCGGCGAGAGGAGCCGCTCGATCAAGGTGCCCAGGGCGTCGGCCTTGGACAGGCGCGGGATCTGGTTGCGGAACTCGAAGTTGTCCAGGATCTCCTGGACGTTGGGGGAGAAGCCGTCCAGGTAGGCCTCGAAGTCGGCCTTGAGCTGCTGCTGGCTGGCACGGGAGCGCAAGTCGCGCAGGGTGAATCTGGAGGTGTTGTAGAAGGCCTGGCCGGCGGCCTGGCGCAGGGCCTGGTCCTGGTGGACTATGCCGGCGCGATCCAGCGCCGCCTTCATGTCGAGGACCGCCTCCTTGGTCGGCTCCAGCACCGCGTCCAGGCGGCGGAGCACCGTCATGGGCAGGATGACGTCCCGGTACTTGCCGCGGACGTAGAGGTCCCGCAGCACGTCGTCGGCGATGCCCCAGATGAAGTTGGCGATCCAGTTGAGTTGGCTCTGTTCCATCGGTTTCCGAGTGGGTGCGATGATCTGGGTCTAACCCGTGGTTTGCGCCGGCGGCCGGCGGCAGTTTCGCCAGTCGATAGATGGCTGGCAACCGCGGTTGGCAGATCTGGGTCAGGCGCTTTGGGCACTGAGACGCGCCGGCGCCGGGCAGGTGGGATACTTGCTCCCGACCAGGGTTCCCTCGAGAGGGCCGCGGCCTGGGTATTCTTCCTCTACCCGGACCTTTTCGTACGGTGGGGCCAGGAGCGCGGAGATCCCTATTTCAGGACCGATCCCCTGCTCCTGGGCGAGGTCCTCTCGCCCAACAGGCAGCGCGACGACAAGGGCGACAAGCGGCTCGCCTATCAGAGTCTGCCAAGCCTGCACGATCATGTCCTGGTGACCCAGGACGCCCTGCGGGTCGAGGTGTTGGTCCGCACCGAGGCGGGTTGGGAGACGCGCCTGTCCGAGTTGCTCGACGCGACGCTCGCCTTGTCCTCGATTGCGCTCGCTCTGCCGCTCTCCGAGGTCTACGCCTGATCTTGACCCCTCAGGAAGACGCCGCCGAAGCCCGTCGCGTCGCGCACGGCCTCGCTGGCCGGATGCTCTATCGGCGTCGACGGGGATCCGGTCAGATCGACCTGGCCTGGTCGGCCGCGTTGCCGGTGTATGTGGCGGGCGTGAGCTCCCTTAAGCGTTGCTTGTCCTGGTCGGGGATCGGGAGCCCGTCGATGAAGGCGCGAAGCTCCTCGGGGCCGATGCGCCGGCCTCGGGTCAGCGACTTGAGCCGCTCGTAAGGGCTGTCGACTCCGTAACGGCGCATCACCGTCTGGATGGGCTCCGCCAGCACCTCCCAGTTTGCCTCCAGGTCCGCCGCCAGGCACTGCGGTTCCGCCTCGAGTTTGCCGATTCCCTTCAGCGCCGACTGCAGGCCGATGCTGGTGTGGGCGATGCCGACCCCGAGGTTGCGCAGCACGGTGGAGTCGGTGAGGTCCCGCTGCCAGCGGGAGATGGGCAGCTTGGCGCTGAGATGCCCGAGGATGGCGTTGGCGATCCCGAGATTCCCCTCGGCGTTTTCGAAGTCGATGGGGTTCACCTTGTGGGGCATGGTGGATGAGCCGACCTCACCCGCCACGGTGCGCTGCTTGAAATAGCCGAGCGAGATATAGCCCCAGACATCCCGGCAGAGGTCGATACAGACGGTGTTGAATCGCGCCAGGGCGTCGAACAGCTCCGCCATGTAGTCGTGGGGCTCGATCTGGGTGGTGTACGGGTTCCAGGTGAGCCCCAGCGACTCGACGAAGTGCCGGGCGAAGGCGGGCCAGTCCACCTCCGGGTAGGCGGCCAGGTGGGCGTTGTAGTTGCCGACCGCCCCGTTGACCTTGCCCAGCAGCTCCACCGCCGCCACCCGCTCCCGCTGCTGGTGCAGCCGATGCGCCACATTCGCCATCTCCTTGCCCAGGGTGGTCGGCGAGGCCGGCTGGCCATGGGTGCGGGCGAGCATGGGCAGGTCCGCATAGCGGTGGGCCAGGTCCCGGACTGCCGCGATCAGGTCGTCCATCTGGGGCAAAAGGACCTGCCCCCGGGCCTCCCGGATCATCAGGGCATGGGCCAGGTTGTTGATGTCCTCGGAGGTGCAGGCGAAGTGAATGAATTCGCTCACGGCCTCCAACTCGACGTTCCCTGCGATGCGCTCCTTTAGGAAATACTCCACCGCCTTGACGTCGTGGTTGGTGGTGCGCTCGATGTTCTTCACCCGTTCCGCGTCGGCGATCTGGAACTTCTCCGTGATGGCGTCGAGCAGGTTGGATGTGTGTCCCGAGAGCTCCGGCACCTCCGGGATCTGGGGGTCGGCGGCCAGGGCCTTGAGCCAGCGCACCTCCACCGCCACCCGGTGCCGAATCAGCCCGTACTCGCTGAAGATCGGGCGCAGGTCCTCGGTTCTGGAGCCGTAACGCCCGTCGACCGGGGATACGGCGGTGAGGGATGTGAGCTCCATGGTCGGTCTCCGATCGCGTTGAGATAGCGGGCGGGGCGCCTAGCGTGCCGGCGGAGCCCCAAGGCTGCCCCAGGCCGGGCGCGAGCGCAAGCCGCCCCGGGGTTGGTTATCCGATTCGATCCTCCCTCCTGGCAGCGGGGAGGCCAGGAGGGCGCCGAAGGCGGTGGTCCTGCTGCCGCTGAGCCTGTGCTGAAGCGTTCGACCCCCATCCCGGCCCTCCCCGCTGCCCGGGGGAGGGAGAGAACGATCTCGCCGAGTGGGACCTAATCGTCGGGATCGAAGCGGTAGCCCAGCATCGCGATGTCCCGCGCGAAGTGCCGGGCCACAAGCTCGGCGGTCTCGTCCCTGTAATAGCGGCGGTAGTCCTTGGATCGATCGGTGGCCGCCCGGGCGTGCGGTAGGGTGGGGGCAGGGATACCGATGCGCTCGCAGGCGGTGGCAAAGTCCTGACGGAGCCGCTCGTAGCGGCCGATGAAGTCCACTACCAGGTTGCCGTGCAGATCGATCAGATAGTCGCTCTGAAGCTCGATGGAGGTATCGACGTGGTACTGGTAGGGCCGCGCCGGGTCCAGCTTCCAGCGCAGGAACCCCTCGAAATCCGCATGGCCCCCGAGGTAGTGGGGTCGCTCCCGTCGGATGTGGTGGAAGGAGCTCACCTGGAGGTCCCAGGGGTTGCGCACGAAGGCGAACTTGAAGAGCGAATCGAAAAACTCCTTGGTCAGGAGCTCCTTGGCGGCGATCACCTTGGCATGGCGGGGCAGCTTGGTGGCAATGCGGTGACCGCTCAGGTGGCTCAGGCGGCTGCACAGGAACATGGGCCAATACCAAGGGTCGCGCCAGCGCCGTCGCTGCAGGGCCGCGCGCACGCTGGTGCCGCCGGTCTTGGCGATGTGGACGAACAGGAAGCGGTGTCGGACCGAGAGCAGCATGGGCGGATTCTATCCGAGCGCCGGGGGCGGCGCTGAAGGACCTCACCCTCGAATAAGCTGCGGCCGACTTCCGCCTACCGATCAGGGAGCCCGCAAGCCCCGTCCGCGCAGCGGCGGCGCAGCCGCCAGCGGGCGAACCGGTCGTAGAGGCGATCCAAGGGGCGGGTGAGCCGGAGCCCTTCGACCAGGCCCGCCAGATGCCGATAATAGGGAAGGTGCCGCCACAGCACGACGAAGGCGGGAACCCCGCTCACCACCCCTGACCGGGGGTCGATGACATGGAGCCTCGCCATGGCCGCGTCGAAACCGATCCCGGCTTCCGTTAGCCGGTCCGCTGACCGGTGGAGATCCAGCCATTCGATGGCACCCGACCGATCCAGATGCCGGTAATGGGCGATCTCGCGGCTGCACAGGGGGCAGCCGCCGTCGTAGAAGACCACCGTGCCTTCAGGGGGGTGGGACATGATGTCGTGACCTCGCAAGGGGCGGGCTTGGGGTAGCACAAGGGAAGGTTCCCTCTTCGTTTCAGATGAACGCAAGTAACGATGAATTAAAGCCTATGTTTCTGATGGGCAAGTCGTGACGCTGGCCCGACTCGATGACGTCTTTGCCAGGCCCTGGCGCGGGACTGGACAGGCCGCGCGGGGCGTGATTCCCTGCCCGCGCCTGGGAGGCACAGAGGTACCCACATGATTCGCCGCGTCCTGCTCACCGTGATCGCGTTGCTGTTGACCTTGGCCCTGGGAGGGGCCGCGGTCCTGCTGTGGCTGACCAAGCGGGCGGAGCCGGTCTACTCCGGCGAGGTGGCCCTCGCGGGCCTGCAGGCCCCGGTACGGGTCCGCGTGGGTCCCCATGGGGTGCCGACGGTGCGGGCGGACTCCATTCAGGACCTGCTGTTCGCCCAGGGTTATCTGGTGGCGCGGGAGAGGATGTGGCAGATGGACCTGATGCGCCGGGTGGCGGACGGGCGCCTGGCGGAGGTCTTCGGTCCCGAGGCATTGGACATGGACCGGCTGTTCCGCACCCTGGGGCTCAACGCCTCCGAAGCCAG
>JBGSUY010000184.1:0-3020 GCA_041753195.1 Chromatiaceae bacterium | reverse complement strand
CGACACCGAGGCGGACTCCACCGCGATGCTCCTTACGATGGCATCGGCGCAGGAACCTGGGGTGCGGGCGGAGGCGCTCACGCGCCTGATCGCGGAGTCCCCGCCGGGCGACGCGGCGGTTCTGAGGGTCATCGAAGACGCGCTGGACGATTCCGATGCGGCTGTCCGTGTCCAGGCGGTCTATGGTCTGGCCGAGCTGGGCGGGCCGGAGTCGGCGGCGAATCTCGAGCTGGCGCTGGGCGACCCGGATCCGTCGGTGCGGCTCATGGCCGTGGATAGCGTTCAGCCCCAGGTGCACGGTAACTGGCTGCTGCAGGAGGCGATGGCCGATCCGGACGGCACCGTGCGCGCCCTGGCCGCCTTGAGGCTGCACGAAACCGGGCAAACGGAGTCGGCGATCCCCGGGGATCCGTCCAATGAGACTTCCTTAGACGTCCAACCAAGCGATCTGCCTTAGGGCAGTGGAGCATTTTCCATGAAGAAGAGCATCCTCTCCGCGGGCTTCCTGCTCGCTTTCGGCCAGGCCGGTGTCCTGTACGCCCACACTCAGAACGGCTCCCTGGGGGCGGCGGCCACCGCGACCGACTACTACCAGGTAACCTGCTCCAACGATGGCAACGGCCCGCCGGCGTCCCTTATCGCGCAGGTACGGGATTCAACACCCGTGGCCGTGCCGATCGTTAGCGTCCGGGTGACCAAGGGGGCCGTGTCCCGCTCCGCCAGCGACCCGATCGATGGAGATGCCCAGTATAGCCCCTTGGTCACGGTGGCCGGGGGAGCGGGCGTTTACAACGTCTACATCAGCAAGTCCAAGTCCGGCGCCGAGATCTACACCCTCAGTTTCCATTGCATGACCGGCGCCACCGGTGGTGGGGTCCATACGGGTACGAGAATCGTCATCAAGCAGAATCAGTAGACGATGCGGATGGTCGAAGAACCCATGGGAGGAACAGTCGTGGCCACACCGACTCGGTTACCCGGTCGGTCAAGGCAAGTCAGGCGGGCGTCGCGATGAGCGGATCCGGTTATCTCCTGGCCGCCCTACTGGCGGGTGCGGCCGGGTCCATCGGGGGCTGCACCTCGGTAGCCCCCTGGGAGCGCGGTCACCTGGCGAAGACCCACATGGCTTTGGAACCCTTCCCGGCCCAACGCGCTCTGCGGGACCATGCCTACACGAGTCGGGAGACGGCGATGGCCGGCGATAGTGCCGGGGGCGGGGGCTGTGGCTGCAATTAGGTCAAGTGCCGGGCTGCGCCCGGAACTGTCCTGGACGCCCCTGTGCTCATCCTTACCCGGCGTCTCGCTGCTTTCCTTCGCCGCCTGGTCTTGGAGCTCCGGGGCTTGATTCGTCGTCTGGCCCGGCACTTGGTCGGCCGACGTCCGAAGCGCGATTCGCGCGCGCGGGTCCTGACCGGGGTCAGCCCATCCCTGCGCGCCTTGACCGGCGCCGCCTTGGCCCTCCCCGGCCTGGGGGTGAGTCCGGCCCAGGCGCAGGGCGAGGACTCATTTTCCGTTCAATACGGGCTTTACCAGGAGGGTGAGCGCCAGCTCTTCGGCGAAAGCAGCAAATACGAGCCGATCCGGGTGGATAACCTGAGTGTCTCGGGCCTCGCCTCGATTAGCCGTTTCAAGCTCTTCGCCAACTACGTGCAAGATGTCTGGTCGGGCGCCACTCCCATAGCCACCATGCCACTCGCTTTCGGGGGCAACCGGGGTCCGGATGCAGGCGGGGGTTCGGTATCCGGGGCCTCCCCGATCATCGACGGATCGCTGTTGCTGGATTCGGATCTCGCTCCCTATCGATTCGACCCGGTCACCGGCAATCCGGTCAAAGAGACGCGCCTGGTCCATACCATCTCCTCCGCCTCGCCGGAGATCCGGAGGCAGGGCGACCTGCGCCTGGGTTACGAATGGGAGGACAGCGCCTTGGAGGTCGGGGCCGGAGTGTCCCAGGAGGACGATTACGATTCCCGGTTCGTCAGTCTGGGGGGGATCCGGGATTTCAATGAACGGGCCACAACTCTCAAGCTCGACTTGAGCTACACCGACAGCGACATTGCCGCCATCCTGGACCCCGATGCCAGCAGTTACATCGATACCAGTGCCTACCGGGATCAGATCGAGCTCTCCCGGGTGGGCGAGTCCCAGGTCAGGCGAACCCTGCACGGTGACCGGGAGGATTGGTCGGCGCGGGTGGGCCTTACCCAAGTCGTGGACCGGGACTCGTTGCTGGAAGTCAGCCTGCGTTACATCGGCAGCCGCGGATTTATGGAAAACCCCTACAAGGTGGCGCAATTTGTATTCGTCGATCCGGAGGAGATCCCATTCGACTTTGGCATTCCCGGTGTACCCCCGCTGCGTATGGCGACGGTGCGGGCAGTGTTGGAGCAGCTCCCGGACACCCGCAACCAGTGGATCTGGGGTACTCGCTATGTCCAATATTTCGAGGCTTGGGACGCCGCATTGCACCTGGACGCCCATCTCTTTCGTGACGACTGGGGGATCGATGCCATCACCCTCGAGGGTGCCTGGACGCAGCCCCTGGGCGGCGGCTGGACCCTCACCCCCAAGGTTCGCTATTACACCCAGGACCAGGCCGACTTCTACCAGCCCTTTTTCCTGATCCCAATGCGGGAGCCGCGCACCCCGGAACTACCCCCCGACTTTACCAGCAATCTCGATTTCGCTCAGATTCCGCTCGGGGATTATACGAGCGACCAGCGCCTGTCCGGATTCGGAGCCCTGAGCGCGGGATTGACGGTGGGCAAATCATTGGGCAAGGGGGTCGGAGTCGAGGCCGGGGTCGAGTACTACACCCATCGCGGCTCGCTCAAGCTCGGTGGAGGCGGCGAGGGCGACTATTCCGATTTCGACAGCCTGCTGGTCAATCTGGCGCTACGGGTGGATGCGTCCGCAGTGCCTTCCTGGGGCGGCAGCGCTCACGGTCAACGGCCTGGGGACGGCCCTGGTCCAGACCGGCACGGCACCGACCACCCGCCCGGCGGTTCGCACCCTGCCCC
>JBGSUY010000183.1:0-6260 GCA_041753195.1 Chromatiaceae bacterium | reverse complement strand
GGGTGTGACGACGTAGAGCCCCGAGAGCGGTTGGCTCATGGGGGATCCTGGGTGCTGGGCAGCTCGAACAGACGGTTGGGGGTGAGCTGCCCGCGCCCCGTGCGCAGCGCCTGCTCCAGGCTCGCCCAGGTGTATTCCTGGGCCGCGGCGACGGCCTCCATCATGGGCCAGCCGAGGGCGAGCCGTGTGGCGATGGCACTCGCCAGTGTGCAGCCCGAGCCGTGATACTCCCCGGGCAGGCGGGGCCAGTTCCAGGTCCGTTCGGCCCCGTCGGCGGCGTAGAGCCGATTGGTGACTTCCGGGGTGTTGTCGTGGGTGCCTGTGACCAGGACCCAGCGGGCCCCGATCTCCAGCAGCCGACGGGCGCAGCGCGCGGCATCCTGGGAGTCCGCCAGGGTGCGGGCCTCTGGAAGGTTGGGGGTGACCAGGGTGGCGCGGCGCACCAGGTGGTTGCGCAGCTGATTGAGCAGGGCGGCATCCACCATCTCCTGACCCGCATTGGACGCGAGCACGGGGTCGAGTACCAGGGGCAGGTCCGGCCGACCATCAATGAGCGCGCCCAGGACCCGCACAACCCTGGAGCTGCCCACCAGACCGATCTTGATCGCGCGAGGCCGGCTGTCCTCCATCAGGGCGCGGCACTGGGCCTCCACCTGCTCCGGTGGTTGTGGGTAGATGGCGCGTAACCCGCCGGTGTCCTGATCGGTGAGTGCCGTGATCACGGTGAGCGGAAAGGCGCCGGCGGCGTGCACTGCCTCGGCGTCCGCCAAGATGCCGGCCCCGCCGCTCGGGTCATGGCCGCCGATGCAGAGAACGGTCGCCGGGGATGCCGTATGGCCCATGTTCGTCTCCGGGTGCTCGCCATTGAGATCCGTGGTGATTACCCCAGATTTCGGCCTCTAATTCAAACCTGGCCTCGGGCTGGGTCAGCGGCGTTTTCTAGTCCGCCAAGTACGCGGCGGCAAGACCTGAGCGTGGAGTGGAACGTGAAGACCTATATGTGCGTGATCTGCGGATTGATCTACGACGAGGCGAAGGGCTGGCCGGAGGACGGCATCGCCCCGGGCACTCTCTGGGAGGACGTGCCGCTGACCTGGAAGTGCCCCGAGTGCGGGGCAGGAAAGGAAGACTTCGAGATGGTGGAGGTCTGAGTGGCATGGCCTCTGCCCGGAATCGGGGCAGCGCGCGCGGCGTCGTCTACACTGGCACGCATGGATGCCGTGTTCACTCCCCCCCAAGCCCAAGGCCGCCGGATCGAGGACGTCTTGACCAACGCGAGGCGCTACTGCGACCTGATCGACGCGTCGGGACGCGACCGTCCCCACTGGTTGCGTGAAGTGGCGCGGGTGCTGCCGCGACTCCACGCGGCCATGACCTCGCTGGACTCCAGTGAACCCCATGCAGAGTGCGACCACGCGGTGGACCTGGACGCCCGCTTCGAGCTCTACTCCCACCTGCGTGATTTGCTTGCCGACCGGGATGGGTACTTCCTGGAGTTCGACTGCGCTCACGAAGGCGCCGACGCCATGACTGGAAGCCTGGCCGATGACCTGACCGACATCTACTGCGAGCTCAAGCATGGACTGCGTGCCTTTGAGTCCAACCCCGCCCGGGCCCTGGAGACCTGGTTCCTGGGTTACGAATGCCATTGGGGGCAGCACTTGGTCGATGCTCAGCGTCACCTGGCGACGCTCGCCGCGGCCAATCGGCTCGGTTGATAGGCCGGCGCCGGCGGTCTTAAGGCCCTGATCGGCTGTTTTTCCCACTGGAATATCCGACCCTTCCTCTGATACATTTCGCGTCCTTAGTAGTTCAGACCCCAGAGGTTGTTACCATGTCCGCAGCCCTGACCCAGGCCGAGCTCACGCTCACCTCGCCAGCCCAGTCCAAGATGAACGAGTTGTTCCGCCAAGTCGATGAAAACATTCAGGGCGTGCGCGTCTTCGCGACCCCCGGCGGCTGCAGCGGCGTCAGCTTTGGTATGACCTTCACCGACGCGATCAACGACGACGACGGCGTACTGGCCTGCGAAGGTTTTAGGGTGGTGGTCGATGACGGCACCCTGAGCTATCTGCGCGGCGTCGAGATCGATTTCGTCGACGATGGCGAGGGTCATGCCACCTTCGTCTTCAACAACCTGCCCCAGGTCGGGGGCGGCTGCGGGACCTGCGGGTCCTCGGGCGGCGGCTGCGGGTGATCGGCGGGCGTTCGGGCGCCGGCCCCGGCGCCCCTCACCCGAGGAGCCCCTGCCGCGCCAGATTTGGACGAGACGACCCGATTCGGAATCGCTAAAGCGGCCTTGGCCGCTTTTTTTTTTGGCTGAGGGCGAGTCGAGCGGATCGGAGTGACGGGAGTCGGTTGAATGCTCAAGGTTGGAATCGTCGGCGGAACTGGCTATACGGGTGCCGAGCTACTCCGTATCCTGGCGCTGCATCCAGATGCGGACGTCGCCGTCATTACGTCTCGCGCCGAGTCCGGGGCGGCCGTCGCGGACCTCTTTCCCCATCTGCGGGGGCATCTCGATCTGCGCTTCTCCGAGCCCGACCCGGGCGCCCTCGGAGGCTGTGACCTGGTGTTCTTCGCCACCCCCAACGGAACCGCCATGCGACTCGCCCCCGAGCTGTTGGATCGGGGGGCGCGGGTGATCGACCTGGCAGCGGATTTCCGGCTCCGGGATCCCGAGCAGTGGGAGGCCTGGTACGGGATGCCCCACGCCTGCCCCGCGCTGCTTGACCAGGCCGTCTACGGCCTGCCGGAGTTGAACCGCGAGGCGGTCCGCAAGGCGCGACTGGTCGCCAACCCCGGCTGCTACCCGACCGCTGTCACCCTGGGGTTCATGCCCCTACTCGCTCGGTCTGTCATCGACCCGAGCTGGCTCATCGCCGATGCCAAGTCGGGAACCAGCGGCGCGGGTCGCAAGGCGGAGACCCCCATGCTGATGGCCGAGGTGGGCGAAAGCTTCAAGGCCTACGCGGTGGGCGGTCACCGCCACGCCCCCGAGATCGCCCAGAACCTCCGCTCCTTCTCGGGGGTCGCGGTCCATCTCACCTTCGTCCCCCACCTGGTGCCCATGATTCGCGGCATCGAGGCGACGCTCTATGCTCGGCTGAAGCACCCCTCCGGTCATTCCAGGGAGGACCTGGAAGGGCTCTATCGGGAGTTCTACGCGGGGGAGCCCTTCGTGGATGTCCTGCCCGCGGGGTCCCATCCGGAGACCCGCTCGGTGCGGGGCGCCAATATCTGTCGGGTCGCGGTGACCCGTCAGGGTGACTCGGGCGTTGTGGTGGTCCAGTCCGTGATCGACAATCTAGTGAAGGGCGCGGCCGGTCAGGCGGTGCAAAACATGAACCTCATGTTCGGCCTCGCGGAGACCCAGGGGCTCCACGCCCTTGCGTTACTGCCCTGAGGCGCCCGGACGCCGCGGCGCCGGGCCCGAGTCGATGCGATCGGAGCGTGCGATGCGCGGAGGCTTACCCAAGACTTCTCCGCGCTCAGTGGACCCTGGCATTGGAGCGGCACGATGCCCCTACAGTTGACGCGTCTCTGGTGGCGGCTCCTGGGCCTTGCCCTGGGCGCCGTGCTCGGCGCCGCGACCT
Organism: Chromatiaceae bacterium; assembly: GCA_041753195.1. Classification (GTDB taxonomy): domain Bacteria; phylum Pseudomonadota; class Gammaproteobacteria; order Chromatiales; family Chromatiaceae; genus Thiodictyon. Next base: position 2,664 of record JBGSUY010000183.1, on the reverse strand, counting down.
TTGGCCTCGGGTTCGGGCTCGGTCTGACGCGCGGCAGCGCCACGTCTGCCCCGGGGCTCGCCACCCTGCTCGAAGAGCGCAACTCGGCTCTCACCGAGCTGGCGACGCTGCGGGAGGAGGTGTCCAAGCTGAGGCAAGAGGCCTCGGTACTCGAACGGTCCCGGCAGATCGAGCGCGAGACCAACAAGGCCCTGCAGATCCAGCTCAAGGACGCCCAGGACGAGCGACTGTCCCTGGTCAGGGAGGGCTCCTACCTGAAGCGCCTGATCAGGGAAGGCGGAAAGGGCGCCGTGCGTGTTCACGATCTGGTTCTGCTCGCCGGGGAGGGGCCGCAGTCCGTCCGCTACAGCTTCACGGTCTCCCAGCTCGTCCCCGATTTCGGCGAAACCAAGGGGCGCGTCGCCTTGCGGGTGACGGGCACCCAAGGGGGTATGGACCAAGAGCTCGGTCTCGAGCGGCTTCCACGGGCAGATCCCAAGGAGCTCAGCATGCGGTTCGACCATTTCCAGGCATTCCAAGGCGGGCTGACCCTGCCGGACGGCTTCGAGCCTCGTTTCTTGACCGTCGTCATCAGCCCTGAGGGCGATCAGCTTGCCGGCACCTCGGAGTCCTTCCCTTGGATCCTCGAAGGGCCCTGACCCAGTTCATCGAATACCGGCCCGGTCGGGCGAGGCCCGTCTTGAACTCTTCGGCCCCTGGACGCACGTCCCCAACCAATCCGACCCATCACAACCGACGGTTGAGTCATGAACGCACAAGTCACGCAAGAGTCCCCGCTCGTCTTCACCGGTGCCGCGGCCAACAAGGTCGCCCAATTGATCGCCGAGGAAGGTAACCCCGGCCTCATGTTGCGGGTGTACATCCAAGGGGGCGGCTGCTCCGGTTTCCAGTACGGATTTACCTTCGACGAGGCGGTGCAGGAAGGCGACACCGAGGTGGTGACCGACGGCGTCAAGTTGGTCATCGATCCCATGAGCATGCAGTACCTCATGGGCGCGGAGATCGACTACACGGAAGGGCTGCAGGGGGCCCAGTTCGTGATCCGCAACCCGAACGCCAGCACCACCTGCGGCTGCGGGTCGTCGTTCTCGGCCTGATCGGCGCCCGACAGGCGCCGACCCTTGTGTCGGTGTCGGCGTACGTCGTACCCTCCCGGGCCTTTCACCGGAAGGCCTGGAACGCTGGCACATGGCAGACACAGAGACCGCACTCGCGCTGATTCGGCGCGGCACCGACGAGATCTTGCTCGAAGAGGCCCTGAGGAAGAAACTCCAGAGCGGGCGCCCACTCCGTATCAAGGCGGGCTTCGACCCGACCGCCCCGGATCTGCACCTCGGACACACGGTGCTGATTAACAAGCTGCGGCAGTTCCAGAAATTGGGCCACGAGGTCCTGTTCCTCATCGGCGACTTCACTGGGCTGATCGGCGACCCCACGGGCAAGAGCGTCACTCGCAAGCCTCTGTCGCGGGAGGAGGTCGCGGCGAACGCCGCGACCTATCGCGATCAGGTCTTCCGCATCCTGGACCCGGATAAGACCCAGGTCGTCTTCAATTCTCAATGGATGGCCGGGCTCGGCGCGGCCGGCCTTGTGCACCTTGCCGCCCAGCATACCGTGGCGCGGATGCTGGAGCGGGACGACTTCTCCAAGCGGTACAAGTCCGGCCAGCCCATCGCCATACACGAGTTTCTCTACCCATTGATCCAGGGATACGACTCGGTGGCGCTGGGGGCGGACGTCGAGCTCGGCGGGACCGACCAGAAGTTCAACCTGTTGGTCGGGCGTCAACTGCAGGAGGCCTATGGGCAGGAGCCCCAGGTGGTCATCACCCTGCCCATCCTCGAGGGGCTCGATGGTGTGCAGAAGATGTCCAAGTCGCTCGGCAACACCATCGGAATCACCGATGCGCCCGAGGATATGTTTGGGAAGATCATGTCCCTCTCGGACGAGCTCATGTGGCGTTATTTTGAGCTCTTGAGTGCCCGGGACATGAGCGAGATCGAGTCCTGGCGCGCGTCCATCGATGACGGTGCCAACCCGCGGGACATCAAATTTCAGCTCGCCTTGGAACTGGTTGGCCGTTTCCACTCCCCTGCCGCGGCCAGGGGGGCGCACGACGCCTTCGTCGCGCGCTTCCAGCGGGGCGCGATTCCCGAAGCCATACCCGAGTTGACCCTCAAGGCCGCTGACAGGGCCGGATTGCCGATCGCCAATCTGTTGAAGGAGGCCGGCCTCGTGCAAAGCACCTCGGAGGCCCTGCGCATGGTTGGCCAGGGCGGGGTGCGCGTTGACGGGGAGCGGGTCGAAGACCCTCGCCAGCGCTGCCCCGTGGGCTCGAGCCATGTCTACCAGGTCGGCAAGCGGCGCTTCGCGCGGGTATGGGTTGAGCAGTGACGAGTGCGCGGTTGGGGGGTTGACGAGGCGATTCTGGCGAGTAAGATCCGCGGCTCGCCAGGACCGCGTTGGCTGGTAGGGTAAGCGAAGAGCCGGTAGGGGGCTCTCAAGGCTCTTGACAGAGTCCGCTGGGCCTGTAAAATGCTCCGTCTTGGCAGCACGTAGGTGTTGTCGCGAGATCTTTAACAAGCTGTTGAGATAACTTGTGTGGGTGCTCCGATGTGACTGGGGAGACTCCAGAGACATCGACGAGCATCTTCGAGAGATTGA
>JBGSUY010000182.1:0-6114 GCA_041753195.1 Chromatiaceae bacterium | reverse complement strand
GCTCCTCCCGGTCGACGGCGTGAGTCTGCTCGTCACCGCCGCCCTGGTGGCGGTCGCCCTGGCCACCCTGGTCCTGCACCGCCGCCGGCTCACGGCGCTGATCGTGATGGGTGCCCTGGGCCTGCTGGTGTCCCTCATCTTCGTGAAGTTCTCCGCGCCGGATCTCGCCCTCACCCAGCTCTCGGTGGAGGTGGTGACCATCGTCCTGCTGCTGCTGGCGCTGTACTTCCTGCCCCAGCACAGCCCAGCGGAGTCCAGCCGGGGGCGCCGCTACCGGGACCTGGGGGTGGCGACCCTGGCGGGGGGCGGCGCCGCGGCCCTCACCTGGGGGATCCTGACCCGCCCCCTGGATTCGATCTCTGGCTACTTCCTGGCCAACAGTGTGCCGGGCGGGGGGGGCGCCAACGTGGTCAACGTGATCCTGGTGGACTTCCGGGGCTACGACACCCTGGGGGAGATCTCGGTCCTGGCCCTGGCTGGACTCGGCATCTACGCGATGCTCAAGGGCCTGCGCCTGCCGGGCCCGGCCTGCGACGCCGCCGGACGCCCCTGGAACTGGGACACCCACCCCACCATCATGGCCGCCTTGACCCGGCTCCTGCTGCCCCTGGCCCTGCTGGTCTCGGTCTTCATCTTCCTGCGGGGCCACAACCAGCCGGGCGGGGGCTTCATCGCCGGGCTCATCACCGCCGTCGCCCTGATCCTTCAGTACCTGACCAACGGGGTGGAATGGACCCAGAGCCGGCTCTCGGCCAACATGCACCCGGTGATCGGGGCCGGTCTGCTGATCGGCACCCTGACCGGCCTCGCCAGTCTAGTATTCAGCTATCCCTTCCTGACCTCGGCCTTCACCCATGTGCATTGGCCCGTGGTCGGGGACTTCGAGGTCGCCTCGGCGATCGCCTTCGACTTGGGGGTCTATCTGGTGGTCGTCGGGGCCACCCTGCAAATCTTGGTGCACCTGGGCCGGATGCACAGCGACAGCCGCGCCGCGCCGTCCGCCAGACCCGAGACATAGCGAATGGAAGCCCTGCTGAGCCTGATCATCGGTGTGCTCACCGGCTGCGGCGTCTATCTGGTCCTGCGGGGCCGGACCTTTCCGGTGGTGCTGGGGCTCACGTTGCTGTCCTACGGGGTCAACCTCTTCCTCTTCTCCACCGGGCGCCTGGTCATCGGCCTGCCCGCGGTCATCTCCGATGGGGCGGCGGGCTATGCGGACCCCCTTCCCCAGGCATTGGTGCTCACGGCCATCGTCATCAGCTTCGGCATGACCGCCTTCGTCATCATGCTGGCCCTCAAGGCCCGGGCCGAGCTGGGCAATGACCACGTGGACGGCCGAGCGGGCAAGGGGGATGGGCCTTGAGCCATCTGGTCCTGCTCCCCGTCCTGCTGCCTCTGCTGGCGGGGACGCTCCTGCTTTTGCTGCGCCGGGCCCTGGCCCTGGGAGTGCGTCGCTGGATCAACCTGGGTGCCGTCGGGACCCAGGTGGTGCTCGCCCTGCTGTTGCTGGAGGCCGTGGGCGGCGGAGAGATCCTGGTCTACGCCCTCGGGGACTGGCCGGCGCCCTATGGCATCGTGCTGGTGGCGGACCGTCTGGCGGTCTGGATGCTGCTCGTCACCGGCCTGCTCGCCTTCTTTGCCCTGCTCTATGCTATCCGAGGGACGGATCGGGGCAGCCGCCACTTCCACCCCCTGTTCCAGCTCCAGCTCTTCGGGCTGAACGGCGCCTTCCTGACCGGCGACATCTTCAACCTCTTCGTCTTCTTCGAGATCCTGCTGCTGGCCTCCTACGGGCTCCTGCTCCATGGAGGCGGCGCCCAGCGCACCCGGGCTGGACTCCATTTCGTGGCCCTGAACCTGGCGGGATCGACGCTGTTCCTGTTCGCGGCGGGGACTCTCTACGGGGTCCTCGGCACCCTCAACATGGCGGATCTGGCGGTCAAGGTCGCGGCGACACCACCGGAGAACTTGGGCCTGGTGCGGGCGGCCGGGCTCCTGCTCTTCGGCGTCTTCGCCCTGAAGGCCGCCCTGATCCCGCTGCACCTGTGGCTCCCCGCGGCCTACTCGGCCACCTCGGCGCCGGTAGCGGCGCTGTTCGCCATCATGACCAAGGTGGGGGCCTACTGCCTGCTGCGGGTGGGGACCCTGATCTTCGGCCCCGATGCCGGCCCCCTGGCCGACCTCTACGACCCCTGGCTCCTACCCTTGGCGCTCCTGACCCTGGCGCTCGGGGCCCTGGGGGTGCTCTCAGCCGCCGGACTGCGGCGACAGGCCGCCTATCTGGTGGTGGTGTCGGTGGGTCTCCTGCTCTCCGCCTTCGGGCTCTGGACTCAAGCGGGAATCGGCGCCGGACTCTATTACCTGGCCCACAGCACCCTAGCAGCGGGGGCCCTCTTCCTGCTGGCGGACCGGATCGCCCTGGGGCGGGGGGACCTGTCGGACCGGCTGAACCCTGGGCCCGAGATTCCCCAGGCGGCGCTGGTCGGCGCACTCTTCTTCGCCACGGCGATCCTGGTCGCGGGACTGCCGCCACTCTCCGGCTTCGTCGGCAAGCTGCTGGTGATCCGCGCCGCCCTCGCGGATCCCGCCTGGGCCTGGGTCATGGGGCTGATCCTGGCGTCGGGGTTGATCTCCGTGATCGCCCTGGCGCGCTCCGGCAGCCTAATTTTCTTTCGCGCCGCCGGGCCGGCCCCGGCCTCGAGCGCCGCGACGGAGCTCCCCGCCCTGGCACCCGCCATGGGACTCCTGGCGCTCTGCCTGGTCCTGGTGATCTGGGCCGGCCCTATTCTGGGCTTCGGCCAGGCGGCAGCGGATCAGCTCCTGCATCCCCAAACCTATGTCCAGGCCGTGCTGGGCTCCCCTGACCAGGTCGCTTCACCATGACCAGCCGGCTCCTGCCCCATCCGCTGCTGACGCCCATCTTGGCCCTGGTCTGGCTGCTGTTGGCCAACAGCCTTTCACCCGGGCATATACTCCTCGGGCTGCTGCTCGGCTGGAGCATCCCCATCTTCACGCTGCGGTTCTGGCCGGAGGAGATCCGCCTCCGGAGGCCCCTGGTGCTCCTGCGCTTCATCGCCGTGGTGCTCTACGACATCCTGGTCGCCAACTTCAACGTGGCCTACCTGATCCTGCGGGGTCCGAGGCAGCTGCGGCCGGGTTTCGTGGTGGTACCCCTGCGGCTGCGCTCGGATCTGGGGATCAGCCTGCTGGCCAACACGGTCTCGCTCACCCCGGGGACCGTCTCCTCCTGGCTGAGCCCAGACCGCACCCGACTGGTGGTGCATGGCCTGGATGTGCGGGACCCGCGGGGGCTGGTGGAGACCATCCGACAGCGTTACGAGTCCCCCCTGTTGGAGGTCTTAGAATCATGCTAAGCATCGCCGTCATCCTCGCCTTCGGCCTGGTCGCCGCCGCCCTGGCGCTCAGCCTATGGCGCCTGCTGCGGGGGCCGGACAAGCCCGACCGCATCCTGGCCCTCGACACCCTCTACGTGAACGCCATCGCCATCCTGGTCCTGCTCGGCATCCACCTAGACTCGTCCCTGTACTTCGAGGCGGCGCTCCTGATCGCCATGATGGGTTTCGTCGGCACCATCGCGCTCTCCAAATATCTGCTGCGCGGCGACATCATCGAATAGGTGCCAGATGCTGGAAGCCGCACTCTCCATCCTGATCCTGATCGGCGCCGCCTTCACCTTCATCGGCTCCCTGGGCTTGGTGCGTCTCAAGGACTTCTACACCCGCCTGCACGGCCCCACCAAGGCCACCACCCTGGGTGTCGGCAGCCTGCTGATCGCCTCCATGGTGCATTTCAGCAGCCAGGGGAACGGCCTGAGCCTCCACGAGATCCTGGTGACCCTGTTCCTCTTCATCACCGCCCCGGTGAGCGCCCACCTGCTCTCCAAGGCGGCCCTGCACCTGCGGTTGCGCTCCTTGGCGCCGGCGCCTGCGTTGGTCGATGAGGCGGAGGCAGGACGGGCGCCCCACGGGGGCGATCCCGCGGGCTCTCCGGCGTCAGATGGCACGGCAGTCAAACGACAGGACTAACGGGCATACTCAGCGGGGCAGGTCGGAGCGCCCCATGAGCCACTCATCCACAGACCGGGCGCACTGGCGGCCCTCGCGGATGGCCCAGACCACCAGGGACTGACCGCGACGCATTCCCCCGCCGCGAAGACCCCGGGGACCGAGGTCTGGTAGGCGCCGGACCCCTCGGTGGTCGCCTCGACGTTTCCGCGGGGGTCGAGCTCCAGCCCGACCTCGGCCTTGAGCGTCTCGAGCATGCCCGCGTGCACCGGGTGCACGAAGCCCATGGCCAGCAACACTTGGTCGCACTTGAATTCGGCCTCGCTGCCCGTCCTTACCAAGGAGTTCCTGGGGGATGCCCAGGGGCGGGTATGGTGAACCGGGGTGGTTTGGACGATGGTCTGGGATCCCAAGACGCCCGCCCGGCGCACCAGGCATCGGGTGGCAGCGCCGATGCCCGGTCGGGCCGAAGCCATGGGGTCATCTGCCATGGGGTCCTGCAACCACGCAATGCGCGGACAATCCCCAAGCCAGCCTGCGGCGACCTTCGCGGCGGCTCGCCCAATACGCCGGCCAGCAACCTGATGGAGAGCTCGCCATCGCGGCGGCCTACGCCAGCGGGGCGACGCCATACAGGACATCGGCGACAACTTCGGCCTACACTACTTCCGCAGCAGCAGATCGTCCGGGTCCCCGACCACCCGAACGCAGAGGCGAAAGGAAAGATCCCCGTTCGGCGCAACCTTATTTCACTCTGGCACAAAAGATGGCAACGATCAGCTTCGAGTTCGAGCCCTCTACGTTCAGCGCGCTGCGCTTGGCGCCCATCGAGTTTGCACGCGAGATGCGCATTGCCGCGGCGGTGCAGTGGTACGCCCAGGGCATCGTCTCCCAGGGCAAGGCTGCCGAGCTGGCCGGTTTGACCCGCTCCGAATTCCTCGAAGAGCTGTACCGGCGCCGGGTTCCCGCCTGCCAGGTGACCGCGGAGGAGTTGGCGGACGAGATCCATGGGCTCTAACCCCTGGGTCGTGAACGCCTCGCCGCTGATTCTCCTGGGCAAGACCCGACACCTGGACCTGCTCGCCGCGCTCGCGGATACCGTCGTCATCCCCCAGGCGGTCGCCAGAGAGGTTGGCGCTAAGCCCGATGGGGCGGCCATCCTCGCGGAACTGTCTGCAAACCCGGCCTACCACGTCGCGGCCTTTGATCCTGCGCCCCCCGAAGTCCTCGCGTGGGACCTGGGCGCCGGGGAGACGCAGGTCATCACCCATGCACTCTGCCATGGTGCCGACAGGGTAGTTCTCGACGACCTGGACGCGCGACGCTGCGCCAAGGCCATGGGTCTGAGGATCATCGGGACGCTCGGCGTCGTCGGCCGTGCCAAGTCCATGGGGCGGACCGCACAGGCGGCACCGGTCATCGAGCACCTGCGCAGGACCGGGCTGTATGTCTCGGATGCGCTGATGCAGCACCTCTTGCGAGAGGTTGAAGAGTAACCGCGTCGGCCGAGGCAAAAGGAACGACCTGACCCTCGCGTTCCCCCCGACCGACCGCGACGCCACCATGGCGGCCGCCCACGCGAGTGGCGGCTACACCCTCCAGGAGATCGCCGACTACTTCGGTCTACACTACTCCCGGGTCAGCAGGGTAGTGCAGGTGGCGGAGCAATCGAGGCCACAGCCAAAAGTCAAGACCTGACCCTGGCCGCTCTGGCCGCTGGCCCTTAGCCGTAAGTGAAGCGCCGAAGGCGGGCGAACGCATGGGCGACAATGCCGCACTCCAAGTGGCGGAGAAACTCCCGCTCCACGTAGGCCGGCACCCGCTGACCACCCGTCCCGGCATCCTCGTCGGCGGGGGCCCTCTTCCTGCTGGCGGACCGCATCGCCCTGGGTCGGGGAGAGCTGTCGGACCGCCTGAACCCGGGGCCCGAGATCCCCCAAGCTCCGCTGGTCGGCGCCCTGTTCTTCGCCACGGCGATCTTGATCGCCGGGCTGCCGCCGCTCTCCGGCTTCGTCGGCAAGCTGCTGGTCATCCGCGCCGCCCTCGCGGATCCCGCCTGGGCCTGGGTCATGGGGCTGATCCTGGCGTC
>JBGSUY010000181.1:0-4609 GCA_041753195.1 Chromatiaceae bacterium | reverse complement strand
CTGCTCGACCACCCGGATCTGGCGCCCCGGGTCGCGGGGCTGGACGACGACTGGCGGCGCCTGGACAACCCCGGCGTGGTCATCCTGGGCGAGATCCTGGAGTGCGTGGCCGCCTACCCGGGTATCAACAAGGCGACGTTGATCGAGCGCTGGCGCGACCACGCGCACTTCGCCTATCTCCAGAGGCTCAGCGTGGAGCCCTTTCTGCGGGACATCCCGGAGGGCGGCGCGGCGGACGAGCTGACCGGCGCCATCGAGGGCCTGAGCAAGGCGGTCCGCGACGCCGAGCGGTTGCGTCCGCTGAATCGCCGAAGCACCACGGACTGGAGTCCGGAGGTCCGCGAGCAGCTGGATCGGGAGTTCGACGGCGCCCGCACCCGGCGCCGTTGAGCGGCCAAGAACGATTTTTATGCTAAAATGCTGGGTTTGCCGCGGCTGCCAAGCTGCGGCCCCACAAGCCCCATTAAGCCTGACCACGTCAAGGTATCCAATGGATCAAGAACAGCAACAGTCCCAGCTCAAGCAGCTGATCGCCAAGGGCAAAGAACAGGGGTTTCTGACCTACAGTGAGGTCAACGATCACCTGCCCCCCGGCATCGTCGAGCCCGAGCAGATCGAAGACATCGTTCGGATGATCAACGACATGGGCATCCTGGTCCACGAGACCGCCCCGGACGTGATCGACCAGACGCTCACCGACAATGCCGTCTCGGACGACGATGCCGCCGAGGCGGCCGCGGCGGCCCTGGCGAGCGTGGACAGCGAGTTCGGGCGCACCACCGACCCGGTGCGCATGTACATGCGCGAGATGGGCACCGTGGAGCTGCTCACCCGGGAGGGGGAGCTCCAGATCGCCAAACGCATCGAGGACGGGCTCAATCAGGTTCTCTCCTCCCTGTCGGTCTACCCGCGCTCCATCGAGAAACTGATCGAGATCTTCGACCGGGTCGAGCGCGAGGAGACCCGGCTTACCGACGTCATCTCCGGTTTCAATGACCCGGAGGTGGAGGCGGCCGAGGCCCCCGCCCCCGCGGCCTCTGTCCCGGAGGTCGTGGGAGAGGTGGATGCGGCGGCGGTGGAGACCGAAGAGGCCGCCGGGGACGACGACGACGAGACGGCCACTGCCGCCACACCGGACACCGGTCCCGACCCCGAGGACGCGGCCCGGCGCGTGCAGCTTCTGCGCGAGCGTTATGCGGTGCTCAAGTCCTGCCTGGAGCAGTACGGGCGCGACGACCCCCGCTCCCGTGCCGCCATGGCGGAGGTGTCGCAAGTCTTCCTGCAGTTCAAGCTGGTGGCCAGCGTCTTCCAGGAGCTGGCCGAGATCCTGCGCGCCACCATCGAGCGCATCCGCAACCAGGAACGGATCCTCATGGGCCTGTGCGTGGAGCAGGCGGGGATGCCGCGCAAGCAGTTCATCGAGAGCTTCCCGGACAACGAGACCAACCCCGAGTGGCTCACCCAACAGCTCGAGAGCGGCCGACCCTATGCCGCCCGGCTCGCCGAGCGGGCTCTTGACGTGCGCCGCGCCCAGCGCAAGCTCCAGGAGGTGGAGCGCGAGAACGTGCTCACCATCGGCGAGATCAAGGAGGTCAACCGCAAGATGTCCATCGGCGAGGCCAAGGCCCGCCGTGCCAAGAAGGAGATGGTGGAGGCCAACCTACGCCTGGTGATCTCCATCGCCAAGAAATATACCAACCGAGGCCTGCAGTTCCTGGACCTGATCCAGGAGGGCAACATCGGACTCATGAAGGCGGTGGACAAGTTCGAGTACCGCCGCGGCTACAAATTCTCCACCTACGCCACCTGGTGGATCCGCCAGGCCATCACCCGCTCCATCGCGGATCAGGCGCGCACCATCCGCATCCCGGTGCACATGATCGAGACCATCAACAAGCTCAACCGCATCTCCCGCCAGATGATCCAGGAGATGGGCCGCGAGGCCACCCCGGAGGAGCTGGCGGCGCGCATGGAGATGCCCGAGGACAAGGTGCGCAAGGTCCTCAAGATCGCCAAGGAGCCCATCTCCATGGAGACCCCCATCGGCGACGACGAGGACTCCCATCTCGGCGACTTCATCGAGGACTCGGGCGTGGTGTCCCCCGTGGAGTCCGCCACCATGGAGGGCCTGCGGGAGGCGACCCAGAACATGCTGGCGAGCCTCACCTCCCGGGAGGCCAAGGTCCTGCGCATGCGTTTCGGCATCGACATGAACACCGACCATACCCTGGAGGAGGTCGGCAAGCAGTTCGACGTGACCCGCGAGCGCATCCGCCAGATCGAGGCCAAGGCCCTGCGCAAGCTCCGCCATCCCACCCGCTCCGAAAAGCTCCGGAGCTTCCTCGACACCGATTGAGGCCCCTCGCAACGCGGTAGGAGCGGCGCCCCGCCGCGAAGCGACATTGCTGGCCATGTCGCCGCACGCGGAATCGCGCCGAGGCGGCGCTCCGACACCGGAGACATCCGCGCGAACGACCGGCAGGATGCCGGGCTGGTAGACGCGCCAGGGATGGCTCCGAGTCACCAAGGGCCGTTAGCTCAACGGTTAGAGCAGGGGACTCATAATCCCTTGGTTGGGGGTTCAAATCCCTCACGGCCCACCAATATTTTCAGCACGTTACGCGTTTTCGCGGCTCGCTAGTTGTGACCGTTCACATATGGTTCACATCTTAGTCCCAGTGCCTACAAACTTTGGGGGTGTGTCACTTCACAGGTGCCGCTGCCGAGAGGGTGAATGACGGGGCCTAGATTTTGGCGTCTGGGGCGGATACCCCCCCACCCCCCCACGTAAATAGGTATGGCCGCCCACCCCCTGTCATCCAAAATTTCGCCGGAAACGCGAATTCTGAAATCGCCCCGCTCGGCGCTCTCGTTTTTCAAGAAATAATTGCTCAGCGGGAATCTCCCAGGGCGGCAATTCGGCGCCAAATTCTTTGTGCCTGGCTAAAATTCCAACGGCCTGAAATTTCACAAAAATCCGCCCAAACCGAAGCGCGTTTCGGTTGTAGTTTCAGTTGTACGCCACGTCGATGTTGAGAGTCGATGTTTGTGGACTATCTGGCGGCGTTTAGAAGGCTAACTCGTCGTCGAAAGACGCCGGTTCGTTGCGTGCTCGCGGTGATCGGTCGGCCTGTTTGCGCGCTCCAGGCGGTCGGGGCGGATTTCGCGGTGATAACGCTCTCGGTGATCGGCGTCTACTGCTCCCGCTCGGTGCCGTCCTTGCCTGTGTAGCGGGTCCTGGACATCTCCGGCCCCTGACGGCCACCATTTCGCCCTTGCTGGCCCGCAGTAGCGCCTCAACGGCCGCGGCTAAGTCCTGCCACTCGGCAAGGGCGGCCGGGGCCAGCTTCACCAGCAGGGGCTCCGTGTGAGTGTCTTGGCGAGGATCGCTCTCAGGATGTCGGCATAGGCTCGGCTCACGCCCTCAGGGATCGGGGCCCCGTTCAGAGTGCGATACCCGAGCGGCGACTTACGCCGCAGGCACAGGAAGCGGCCATGATCTAGGGGGCAGTCCGTAAGCTCAACCGACTCTAAGAGACGACGGACAAAGTCGGGGGACGAAGTGGGGATATTTTTTCGTCAGGTCCGCGACCCCGGCGAACAGAGACTTCTCAGGCTTTCTCCCGTACGGCGCGGATGCTGCTGCCGCCTTGTCCCGGAGGATGCTCCTGGCCTGATACGGGCGCGGCAGAGGCCGCGCTTGCGGTTTGGAAAGAGCCCGTAAGCAGGGAAATCGTTACAGGCGCTAAGCCCCTCTCTGAACCGGCTTGGTGCGACTTAAACTCAGCCATCCGGCTTTAGAACAGTTCCTAACGGCCCCGCCGGTCCAGGTATGAGACGTTCGATGGATGAGGGTCCGACTCGCTCTCTGCCAGCTGTGCCTTCGCTCGTGCAAGCAGATTCTTGACCTCCTCGCGCGTCTTCGTCCGTAAACGTGCCATTCCGATCGCCTCCCGCATCGCGTCTTCGGGGTCCGGTTCTGAGGTTGCGAGAATCCGGCGTGCCAGGCCGATCTTCTCCGGAATCGGCACATCCGCCCAGTGACGCGTCTCGCCATTTACCGTCAGTCCACGGAACTGGACCCAGTCGGAGACCGGCTCGTTATTTGGCCAGATCACCGCGTCGTCACCCTTTCCGTTGGATTGGGAACGTGTGCGCTTTAGCGCGCGTTGGATGATTTCCTTGATCTGAGATCCGGTTCGTTGAAACCCGTGGCGTCGGGCGACGCGCTCACACAGGACCTTGAACGTGATCGGGCCTTCGGTGTCGACGATGTCCCACACGATGGACCGCAAGGTCTCTCGATATGAGTCCTCGTAGAACTGCGAAGCATCTGGCTTGCCCGTGACTCCTGTGGCAGAAGGCGGGCTTCGGCGATATCGCGCTCGCCCTTGGCCATCGGCCTCAGCATTGGCGGGGCAGGCTCCCGAGCCTGGTATTGCCCAGGGACCATGACCACCGGGATAACGGGCCACCATTTAGTTGACCCCGATCAATCGCACGACTAAATTTCTCGCGCCGAGACGCGCTTTCGATCCGCCGCGAGGTTACGTTCCGTCACCGCAAACGCGCCGTCGTTTCTCGTTGGGGAGGTGACGGATAAACTCCG
>JBGSUY010000180.1:0-1846 GCA_041753195.1 Chromatiaceae bacterium | reverse complement strand
CGCAGCGGTCATGCGCATCAAGCCGCGGGGACCCACCTGCCTCCCCGAGGTCCACGGGTTAGCCTCCCATCGCGGCGCGCAGCTCCCGCGTGAGGTCCGCGGCGCTGGCGAAGCCGTCGAGGCGAACCCATTTTGCATCCGGTCCGGTGCGCAGCAGGGTGAGGGGGGCGTGGTTCATCTTGTCGCCCCGGTAGGCGTCGAAGGCCTTCTGGACCCGGATACTGTCCTCCAGGCTGCCGGTCAGGAACACCCATTGGGGGCCGGCGTCGAAGCGCTGGGCGTACTCGGTCAAGGCGGCCGGCGTGTCCTGCTCCGGATCGATCGAGACGGAGACCATCGCGACCTTGTCCGCCTCACCCGCCAGGCCCTCCTGCACCTTCTCGAAGGTCGCCGTCATTGCGGGGCAGATGGCAGTGCAGGTGGTGAAGATGAAGTTCAGAAGGATGGGCTTGTCGGTGGCCAGCAGAGCGGCCATCGCCACCCGCTCCCCGCCCTGATCGATCAGCGTGACGTCAGGCGCCTGGTAGGCTTGCTCGGAGCGCTGCACGCCGGCAGGGGCGGGATGATGGTGGTGGGCATGGGCGTCGTGGCCCTCGTGGTCGGACTCTCCCGCGAGGACCGGGGGATTGCCGATCAGGGTCCCAAACGCGAGGGCACCAAGGGTCAGGCCGATTCGGGCGGTCTGGATGAAGACGCGGCAGGTCATAGAGCCTCCAATGGCAATGATGAAGACGCTGCGGGATGGTGGGGCAGATCGCGGTGTTGCGCAAGCGGACCACGGCGGAGATCCCGCTACGCCGCGCGGACTGCGCCCACGCCCAGCCCCTCAGGACTTCAGCCGGTCCAGGTAGTTGGGGATCAGGTGGGCCTGGATGCGCTGGTGGAGCAGACCCCAGAGCTCGTCCACCAGGCTGGCGTTGAGCAGCCCCTCGACGGCGGTGCGACCCAGGTCACCCAGGGCCTGGGCGAAGGCCTTGGGATTTGGCCCCTGGAGCCGGACCTCGTTCATGCAGTGGGCATAGGCATTCGCTACCAGGCTCACCGTCGGGAGCAGGGGCACCGGGTCCTCGATGTCCACGTAGCGGAAGATCCGGTTGGGAAACTCCCGTTGGAAGGCCTCGGCGGCGGCGGCATTGCCGATCATGGGGGCGCCGAAGGTGACTACCTCGTGCACTGGGATGAAGTTGCGCTGCAGGCGCCACGCGGCCAGCAGGGCGATGGCCCCGCCCAGGCTGTGGCCGGTGACCCACAGGGGTCGCGCCCGCTCGTTGATCGCCGCCTCGACCGCCGCGCTCAGGGGCTCCCAGATCTCCGCCAGGGCCTCCAGGAAACCCCGATGGAAGCGCGCCCCTACACCGGCGGCGGCGAAATCCGTGCCGATCCGCCCCTCAGGCAGGATCAGCAGGTTGTTGGCGTTGGTGAGCAGCCAGTCCTTGAACCCGTCCAGGCTGGTGGGGGACTGGGAGCCCCGAAAGGCCACCACCACGGACTGGTCGTCCTGGGCCAGATAGGCCTGGGTGTTGTCGGCGCTGATCAGCCGCGCCCCCATCCCGAGCTCGGTCTGGAAACCGGCGGCGCCCTCGGGCTCGTCCAGATAGGCCAGCTCGCAGGCCTTGGCCAGCAGGCGGACGTTGGGCAGGTGTCCGGGGAGCGATGGGTCCAGTGTCATCGCTGTTTTCGCCTCGCTGTGGGACTGGTGAGTGGATGGTCAGCGCAGGGCGCGCCGGCCGGGTCGAGCGCCGCGCCAGGCGGCGATGGCCTCCATGCTGACCTGGGTGCGGCTCAGGTCCAGCTCCTTGAGCGCCGGATGGGTTGCCAGGTGTGTCTGGAGGCCGGCGTCGGTGAC
>JBGSUY010000179.1:0-7238 GCA_041753195.1 Chromatiaceae bacterium | reverse complement strand
CGACCTCACCGGCGGGGCGCCTGAGCTGCACCCGCGCTTTCGCTGGCTGGTGGAGACGGCGCGGGGCTTGGGCGTGACGGTGATCGACCGCTGCAACCTGACCATCCTGTCCGAGCCGGGGTTCGAGGACCTGGCGGAGTTTCTCGCCGGTCAGGGCGTGGAGCTAGTCGCCTCGCTGCCCTGCTACCTGGAGGACAACGTGGAGCGCCAGCGGGGCCGGGGGGTCTATGCCCGCAGCATCGCGGGGCTGAAGCGACTGAACGCCCTGGGTTATGGCCAGCCCGGCAGCGGGCTGGCCCTGCATCTAGTCTACAACCCCGGGGGTCCCAGCCTGCCGCCGGAGCAGGCTGGCCTGGAGGCGGCCTACAAGCGGGAGCTCGCCGAGCGCCATGGGATCCTCTTTGATCGGCTCTTGACCCTGACCAACATGCCCATCCTGCGCTTCGGCAGCACCCTGGTCTCCAAAAGCCAGTTCGGCGACTACATGCGCCTGCTCAAGGACAGCTTCTGCCCGGGCAACCTGGACCAGGTCATGTGCCGGGACCTGATCAGCGTCGACTGGCAGGGCCATCTCTACGACTGCGACTTCAACCAGCAGCTCGGTCTGCACCTGGGACCCCCGGCGTCCCGCCGGCCAGGGGCACCAATGGGCCCGAGGCGCTATCTCCGCGATCTCCTCACCGAGGACTTCAGCGGCACCGCAATCGCGGTGGCCGATCATTGCTACGGCTGCGCGGCGGGGCAGGGGAGTAGCTGCGGCGGGGCCCTCACCCCCCCTGGCCCCCCTCTCCCGCAAGCGGGAGAGGGGGGTGAGTGGAGCCGGCGTCCTGCCGGGTTGGCATCACACTCGACGACGGAGCGAGCGGCATGAAAAGGCTGGTACTGCTGGTCCTTATCGCCGCTCTGGTGGCGGCCTTCTTCCTCTTCGACCTTGGCCGCTTCCTGACCCTGGACGCGCTCAAGGACGGGCAGGCGACCTTCGCCGTCTGGTACGACGCCTCCCCCTGGCTGGTGGCGGGCGGCTACTTCCTCATCTACGTCGCCGTCACTGCCCTCTCCCTGCCCGGGGCGGCGGTCATGACCCTGGCGGGCGGTGCACTCTTCGGGCTCGGCATCGGGACCCTGCTGGTCTCCTTCGCCTCCAGCATCGGCGCCACCCTGGCCTTCCTGGTCGCGCGTTTCCTGCTCCGCGACTGGGTCCAGGCCCGCTATGGCGCGCGTCTCGGCGCGATCAACCAGGGGATGGAAAAGGACGGCGCCTTCTATCTCTTCACCCTGCGCCTGGTGCCGGTCTTCCCCTTCTTCCTCATCAACCTGCTGATGGGGCTCACCCCGATCCGGACCCGCACCTTCTACTGGGTGAGCCAGGTGGGGATGCTGGCGGGGACCCTGCTCTATGTGAACGCCGGGACCCAGCTCGCCCGGCTGGACAGCCTCTCCGGCATCCTCTCGCCGGGGCTCCTGGCCTCCTTCGCCCTGCTGGGGATCTTTCCCCTCTTGGCCAAGCGGCTGGTGGGCTGGGTGCAGGCGCGCAAGGTCTACGCAGGCTGGACCCGGCCCAGGCGCTTCGACCGCAACCTGGTGGTCATCGGCGCAGGGTCCGGAGGGCTGGTGACCGCCTACATCGCCGCCGCGGTGAAGGCCAAGGTGACCCTGATCGAGCAGCACCGCATGGGGGGCGACTGCCTGAACACCGGCTGCGTCCCCTCCAAGGCCCTGATCCGCACCGCGAAGCTCCTGGCCCAGATCCGCCGGGCACCGGAGCTGGGGATCCGCTCGGCCGACGCGGCGCTCGACTTCGCCGAGGTCATGGAGCGGGTGCAGCGGGTGGTGAGCACAGTGGAACCCCACGACTCGGCGGAGCGCTACCAGGGCCTGGGGGTGGAGGTCATCCAGGGCACCGCGCGCATCGTCTCGCCCTGGGAGGTTGAGGTGAGCGGAGCGGACGGTGCGCTCCAACGGCTCTCCACCCGCTCCATCGTCATCGCCGCGGGCGCCCGGCCCTTCGTCCCTCCCATCCCGGGGATCGAGGAGGTGGGCTACCTCACCTCCGACACCCTGTGGGACTTGCGCGAGCTGCCCCGGCGCCTGGTGGTGCTGGGGGGCGGACCCATCGGGGCTGAGCTGGCCCAGGCCTTTTCCCGACTGGGCTCCCAGGTCACCCAGGTTGAGCAGCTCCCGCGCATCCTGATCCGCGAGGATCCGGAGGTCTCGGAGCTGGTCACCGAGCGCTTCCGTGCCGAGGGGATTGATGTCCTCACCGAGCACAAGGCCAAGCGTTTCCTGGTCGAGGGCGGCGAGAAGGTCCTGATCGCCGAGCATGGCGGGGGCGACAGGCGCATCCCCTTCGACGCCCTGCTGGTGGCGGTGGGCCGGGTGGCCAACCTGACGGGCTATGGGCTGGAGGAGCTGGGTCTGGCCGGCGGGCGCGTGGTGGAGACCAACGAATTCCTCGCGACCCGCTACCCCAGCATCTACGCGGTCGGGGACGTGGCCGGTCCCTACCAGTTCACCCACACCGCCTCGCACCAGGCCTGGTATGCGGCGGTCAACGCCCTGTTCGGCGGGCTCAAGCGCTTCAAGGCCGACTACCGGGTCATCCCCTGGGTGACCTTCACCAGCCCGGAGGTGGCCCGGGTAGGGCTCTCCGAGGAAGAGGCCAGGGCCCGCGGCATCGCCTATGAGGTCACACGCTATGACCTCGACGACCTGGATCGGGCTATCGCCGACGGCGACGCCCACGGCTTCGTCAAGGTCCTCACCCCGAAGGGCAAGGACCGCATCCTGGGCGCGACCATCGTCGGGGAGCACGCCGGGGAGCAGCTCGCCGAATTCACCCTGGCCATGCGCCACGGGCTGGGGCTCAACAAGATTCTGGGCACGATCCACCCCTATCCCACCTGGAGCGAGGCGGCCAAGTATGCCGCCGGGGCCTGGAAACGGGCCCATGCCCCCCAGACCCTGCTCGCCATCCTGGCGCGCTTTCATGCCTGGCGGCGGGGAGGTCCCCGGTGGCGCTCGCTTTCAACCGGTGGCAACCCGACGCCTCGGGTCCTTGCCCGGGACCCGGAGCAGGAGGGTGGGGCATGAAAGGGCCGATGGCGGTCTTGATCTCCGCGCTTCTGCTCGCGGGCGTCGCGCCGGCCCAGGCATTCGACCACGGCGCCTGGGACGGCCTGCTCCAGCGGCATGTGCACCCCGTCCGGGACGGGGTGGCGACCCAGGTGGACTACGGCGGCATGGACCGGGACCGGCCCCGGCTCACGGGCTACCTGGATGCGTTGACTGCGGTCTCGGAGACCGATTTCCGGGGCTGGCCCAGGGACGAGCGCCTGGCCTTCCTCATCAACGCCTACAACGCCTGGACCGTGGAGCTGGTGCTCACCCGCTGGCCCAACCTCGAGTCCATCAAGGACCTGGGCTCCCTGCTGGAGAGCCCCTGGAAGCGGCGCTTCATCCCGCTGCTCGGTGAGACCCGCTCCCTGGACGACATCGAGCACGGGATGATCCGCGCCAAGGGCGCCTATGACGAGCCGCGCATCCACTTTGCCGTGAACTGCGCGAGCATCGGCTGTCCCGCCCTGCGCCCCGAGGCCTACACCGCGCCCCGGCTCGATACTCAGCTCGCCGATGCCACCCGGCGCTTTCTCTCTGACCGCACGCGTAATCGCGTGAAGAACGGACGTCTCGAGGTCTCCAGCCTGTTCGAGTGGTACGGGAAGGACTTCGACGGCCTGGGAGGGTTGCGCACCTTCCTGGCCGATCAGGGCGAGGCCCTGACCCTGACTGAAGCGCAGCGGCAGGCCCTGCGCGACGGGTCCGTCAAGATCCTCTTTCTCGACTACGACTGGTCCTTAAATGGATCGCCATCCCCGCCGCCCGCCGGGCTGTAGCTGGAGACCTTGCGCCCGTCCAAAGGAGGCCGCCCATGATCGACTGGACCCTCGCCCCGGTCCTCCTCGGCGCCCTCTGGCTCGCCTGGAGTAATGGGGCCAACGACAACTTCAAGGGCGTGGCCACCCTATACGGCAGCGGCGTCCTGGGCTACCGGGCGGCGCTTGCCTGGGCGACACTGGCCACGCTAGTCGGCAGCCTGGCGTCGGTCGCCCTGGCCCAGGGTCTGGTGCGGACTTTCAGTGGCAATGGGCTGATCCCCGCCGGCGGCCTGAACGACGACTGGCTGATCGCCATTGGCTTCGCCGCGGGTGCCACGGTGCTGCTCGCGACCCGGTTGGGCATGCCGACATCCACCACCCACGCCCTCACCGGGGCCCTGGTGGGGGCGGCCCTGGTGGCTGATGCCGGCGGCGTGAACTGGGCGATGCTCGCCAACAAGTTCGCTCAACCCCTGCTGTTGAGCCCACTGCTGGCCATCGGCATGACCCTATTGCTGTATCCAGCCTTGCACTGGCTGCGCCTTCGTCTGGGCATCGGCGAGCGGAGCTGCCTGTGCGTGGGTGAGGCCGCTTCCACGGCATTGCCTGCGGGTGCGCCGGCTGCTGCGCTGTCCATTTCGGCCCCCGCGCTTTCCGTGGCGATGGGCGACTTGGCCGGCTGTGCGACGCGCTACGAGGGGCGCTTCGTCGGTGTGGATACGCATCAGGCCGTCAACGCCCTGCATATTCTCAGCGCCGGTAGCGTCTGCTTCGCCCGTGCCGTCAACGACACCCCCAAGATCGCCGCGCTCCTCCTGGGGGCCACCGCCCTGGACGGACAGATGCAGTCGGCATGGGTCATCGGCCTCATCGCCCCGGTGATGGTGGCGGGCGGTCTGATCCATTCCCGGCGCGTGGCGGAAACCCTGAGCCGGCGCATCACCCAACTCAGCCAAGGCCAGGGGCTGACGGCCAATCTGGTCACGGCGGGGTTGGTGCTGGGTGCCTCGCACCTGGGCCTGCCGGTCTCCACCACCCATGTCTCCACCGGCGCTATCTTCGGTATCGCCACGGTGAACGGACGGCGCGACTGGCGCACCATCGGGCAGATCCTGCTGACCTGGGTGGTCACCCTGCCGCTTGGGCTCGCCTTGGGGGCGGGTCTCCACGCGGCTCTCGCCCGGCTAGGCGCCTGACCGCAAGCACCCCCCGACCGGTCGCGTTCGTATCTTTACCCCACGCATCCAGGAGACATCCGTGCACGACACCGTCAAGGACTACTACGGCCACCAGCTCCGGGGCACGGCGGACCTGCGCACCACCGCGTGCTGCGACGCCAGCGCGACCCCGGAGTGGCTGAGACCCTTGCTGGCCCGCGTCCACCCGGAGGTGCTGGGGCGCTATTACGGCTGCGGCCTGGTGTGCCCCCCGTTGCTCGCGGGCTGCCGGGTGCTTGACCTCGGTTGCGGTGCGGGCCGTGACCTCTATGCCCTGGCCCAACTGGTGGGGGAGGACGGCCAGGTGGTGGGGGTGGACATGACCGAGGCGCAGCTCGCCGTGGCCCAGCGTCACCGGGCCTATCACCGCCAGGCCTTCGGCTTCGCCCGGGACAATGTAGATCTGCGCCTGGGCTACATCGAGCGCCTGGAGGAGCTGGGCCTGCCGGAGGGCTCCTTCGACTGCGTGGTCTCCAACTGCGTGGTCAACCTGTCACCCGACAAGGACGCAGTTCTGCGTGGGGTACACCGGCTGCTCAAGCCCGGCGGCGAGCTGTACTTCTCCGATGTCTATGCCGACCGCCGCGTGCCGGCCGCGGTGCGGGAAGACCCGGTCCTCTACGGCGAGTGTCTGGGGGGCGCCCTGTACTGGAACGACTTCCTCAGCCTGGCGCGGCGCCAAGGCTTCGCCGACCCCCGCCTGGTGGAAGATCGGCCCATCGCCGTCACCGACCCAGAGCTGGCCGCTCGAGCCCAAGGCATCGCCTTCTACTCGGCCACCTATCGTCTCTTCAAGTTGGACGGCTTGGAGGACGACTGCGAGGACTACGGCCAGGCGGTGGTCTACCGGGGCGGCATCCCCGGCCACGAGCGGCGGTTCGTCCTCGACAAGCACCATGCCATCGAGCCCGGCCGAGTCTTCCCCGTGTGCGGCAACACCTGGCGGATGCTCCACGAGACTCGCTTTGGCCCCTATTTCGACTTTATCGGCGACTTCAGCCGCCACTACGGGATCTTCCCCGGCTGCGGCGGGGGTCTGCCGTTCGATGGGGGTGGAACAGCAGCCGGCTCGGGTTGCTGCTGAGGGATCCACCGGCCCTCGCTAGCCCCCGCGGCAGGACAGCCGCTTGACGTCCTTGTGGAAGGTCTGGGCGGCGAGCTTTAGCCCCTCGGCCATCGTGAGACAAGAAAGCGCTGGTTGGCGAGCTCCTCCACTGCCATGCGGCCGCGGATAGCGAGGGCCGCCGTCTGGACGAGCTCCCCGGGCACCGCTTGCACCGCTAGGATTCGGCCCGAGCCGGCCTCGGCGACCCGCTTATCGGGACCGCCCTCGCCGGTTTGGCCGGGGCCTGTCAATCGGAGCAGGGGCAGGTCTCCGGTCCGCTGATCGAGGCCCTGCGGTCGCGTCCACGCGGAGCGGGGAAGAGCGGCGAGCCGAGTCTGAGACCAAGGCCCGTCCAGCTGGCGTCGGGCGCACCACCTCAGCGTCCGCGGTGTGGACGCACGACGATGACACCCCCTTTGCGGCCGCTGTGCCCGTAGTAATACGACGGCGCATAGCCCCGGTAGGACCGATACGCGTAGCGGCCCGAGCCGTAATGCCGATGGGCGCCGTGCCGATAGGCCCCCGCGCCGTATCGGCTGGGATTGCGGTAGGCATAGCCCCGTCCGCCGTCATGCGCTGAGCCATAGGAGCGTGAATATCCATTGGAATACCAAGCGGTTGCAGTCAGGGGTGCGAGGGGTACGGCGAGTAAGGCCAACAGGGCCGGGGGGAGGGTGAGGCGAGTGCGTGCAGACATGTAGACCTCCGGGAAAGGTGATTGATCGAGCGCCGTTGGCGCGGCCTGGCCAGGGGCGAAGGCGCGCCAAAGCGTTCCCTTGGGACCGATCTCGACCCGCCCTCCTTTCGCGTCGATCCAGGAAACGAGACCGCTTCGGCGTCGGTCTACTCATCTGTCCCTTGCCATCGCGTCTCGGCCCACCTGCCAGGAGGCCCCAGGATGAAGCTCGCGCGTCGTACCTTTCTCGCCCTCGGGGCGACCTTGGCGTTCACTGGCGGTCGTGTCTCCGCGGGACCGCCACGGGCATCGCCCGTGCCGGGGCTGGTGGACCTCCTGCTCGAGACCGCGCGCGACCGGCTGCC